>CAYUVM010000581.1:0-3546 GCA_964447935.1 uncultured Cytophagia bacterium
AATGCCCGATGCTCTGCACGCAAGTCTTGAATGGATTAGTGGAAAGTTTGCGGACGTTATCGTTCGATGCCGGTAAACAATTTGATGTAATCACGGTGAGCTTTGATCCCGGCGAAACCCCCAAGCTGGCGGCGGAAAAGAAAGCGAATTATCTCAAGCAATACGAACGTTCCGGCACCGCGGCGGGCTGGCATTTTCTCACCGGGGATTCCGCTGCGATTCGGCAATTGACGAGCGCCGTTGGCTTTCGCTACAAATATGACGCGAGCACCGATCAGTTCGCGCACGCCAGCGGCCTTATGGTCATTACGCCGGAAGGCAAAATCGCGCGCTATTTTTACGGCATCGAATACCCGGCCCGCGATCTGCGCCTCGCGCTCATCGAAGCCTCGGAAAATAAAATCGGTTCGCCGGTTGATCAATTGCTGTTGTATTGCTTCCACTACGATCCGTTAACCGGCAAATATGGTTTGGTGATTATGAATGTTTTGCGCGTCGCGGGTGTTGCGACGGTGTTGCTGTTGGGAACATTTATGCTGGTGATGTTTCGGCGTGATCGCCGCGCGCAGCGCAGGTTAAGTATCGAGAATTGAAGATGGATGAGCGCTGATCGCCACCGCGCGTATGCGACTTTATCTTCGATCAGCCATCAGCGAAAACAAACTATGGATAAAGACTTTAAAATTTTCCCCGAACAAGCTTCCACCCTCGCCGGCCAAGTTGATATGCTGTATTACATCTTGACAGGCCTGTGCATTTTTTTTGGCATTTTAATTTTTGTCTTAATTTACGTGTTCGCGGTGCGCTACCGCCGGCGCTCAGAAGAAGACGTGCCGCGCCAGATTCCCGGCTTATTGCAGTTGGAGTTGGTGTGGTCGATCATTCCGCTCGGCATATCGATAGTCGTTTTTGTGTGGGGCGCCAAACTCTATTTTGAAATGTATTCACCGCCGAATGATGCGCTGGAAATTTATGTTGTCGGCAAGCAATGGATGTGGCACATTCAACAACCCTCCGGCCAGCGCGAGATCAACGAGTTGCATGTTCCCGCCGGACGGCCGGTCAGGCTCATCATGGCCACGGAAGATGTCATTCACAGTTTTTTTATTCCGGCGTTTCGCGTGAAAAAAGACGTCGTGCCCGGCCGCTACACCACCATGTGGTTTGAAGCGACCAAGCCCGGCACCTACCATCTTTTCTGCGCCGAATATTGCGGCACCAAACATTCACAAATGATCGGCAGCGTCGTGGTCATGGAACCGGTGCAATATCAACGCTGGCTCAGCGGCAATGTCAGTAATGAAACCCCCGTGGCCGCGGGCGAGAAAAAATTCCAGCAGCTTGGCTGTATCACCTGCCACGGCGACAAGCCCGGCAGCCGTGGGCCGGCGCTGAAAGGTTTGTTCGGCACGCCTGTGCAATTGCAAAACGGCGACATCGTCAACGCCAATGAGGATTATATTCGCGAATCGATTTTGAATCCCGGCCGCAAAGTCACCGCCGGTTATTCGCCGATCATGCCGACCTATCAAGGCCAGGTCAATGAAGCGACTTTGCTGCAGATCACGGCTTATATAAAGTCAATAGGTTCTGGAAAATAAAAAGCCAAAGCGCACGCAAAGACGCAGAGACGCAAAGGGGCGCAAAGAAAAGCTAAACTTTACTAAAAAGGGAGGCTTGTGTGACAGAAAATGAGCTGTCTTTTGATATTATCGGCGCTGCTATAGAAGTACATCGGATTTTGGGTCCTGGGTTGCTTGAATCTGCTTATGAAGATTGTCTTTGTTATGAGCTAAAACAAAAAGGTTTTCGTATTGATCAACAGCTTTGGCTGCCATTGCGCTACAAGAATGTCATTGTTAAAGAAAACATGTATCGCTTGGACATTTGGGTGGAAAAGAAAGTTGTAGTTGAGGTAAAGTCGGTTGAACAAATACCTCCAGTGTATTTCAAGCAGGTCCAGAGTTATTTGCAACAAACAGGGAGTAAATTAGGTTTGCTTTTAAATTTCAATGTTTCAGTTTTGAAAGATGGAATTCATCGAATCGTCTTGGGTTTAGAAGAATAAAAGTTTTGCCTTTCTTTGCGCCTTAGCGTCTTTGCGTGCGCTTTTTAGATTTTGAATTTAGGAGTAACATTAATGGCCACCGCCGTATTCACCCCGCAGCCGCATCAACTTGCCGACGAAGAAGAGCCGCGGCCGCGGAAAAATTATCTTAACACCGCATTCACGTTTAAATCGTGGCTGTTGACCGTCGATCATAAACGCATCGCCATTCTTTATCTCCTCGCGGTCACGGTGTTCTTTTTGATCGGCGGCTTATTTGCCGTGCTGATTCGCCTGGAATTGCTCACGCCCGCGGGCGACATGATGCAATCCGAGACGTACAACAAAATGTTCACGATGCACGGCGTGATGATGGTGTTCTTTTTTCTCATCCCTGCGATTCCGGCGATTCTCGGCAATTTCCTTGTCCCGATCATGATCGGCGCGCGCGACCTCGCGTTTCCGCGGCTCAATTTGTTGAGTTGGTACGTGTACATGGTCGGCGGTCTGTTCACGTTCACCGCGATTTTATTGGGCGGCGTCGATACCGGCTGGACGTTTTACACGCCGTACAGCAGCACTTATTCAAACACCAACGTCATTCTCACCGCGGTTGGCGTGTTCATCACCGGCTTCTCCTCGATCTTGACCGGCTTAAATTTCATCGTCACTATTCACAAAATGCGCGCGCCCGGCTTGACGTGGTTTCGCCTGCCGCTGTTTATTTGGGCGCATTACGCCACCAGCCTCATTCAAATTCTCGGCACCCCCGTCGTCACTGCCGCAATTTTTCTCGTCGCACTCGAGCGCCTGTTTCACATCGGCATTTTTGATCCAAAGCTCGGCGGCGATCCGATTTTGTTTCAGCATCTGTTTTGGTTCTATTCGCATCCGGCGGTGTACATCATGATTTTGCCGGCGATGGGCGTGATCAGCGAATTGATTACCTGCTTCTCCAAAAAGAAAGTTTTTGGCTACAGCTTCATCGCGTTCTCGAGCGTCGCCATTGCGGTGTTGGGATTTCTCGTCTGGGGCCATCACATGTTTACCAGCGGCCAATCGATTTACGCGGGCATGGTTTTTTCGGCGTTGAGTTTTCTCGTTGCGATTCCTTCTGCCATCAAAGTGTTTAATTGGACCGCGACGCTGTACAAAGGCTCGGTGTCGTATCAAGCGCCGATGTTGTACGCCATTGGGTTCATGGGCCTTTTCACCATCGGCGGCCTCACCGGACTTTTTCTCGCGACACTGGCGGTGGATGTGCATTTGCACGACACGTATTTCATCGTCGCGCATTTTCATTATATCATGGTTGGCGGCACGATCATGGCCTATCTCGGCGGCATCCATTTTTGGTGGCCGAAGATGACGGGGCGGCTTTATCCCGAAGGGTGGGCGCGGTTCGCCTCGTTGGTGTTTTTTGTCGGCTTTAATTTGACCTTCTTCCCGCAATTCGTCGTCGGCTATCTCGTCATGCCGCGGCGTTATCCTTTTTCTCC
>CAYUVM010000582.1:0-3535 GCA_964447935.1 uncultured Cytophagia bacterium
CGTTGATGCAATCGCCGCCGGCAAACAGGCCGGGCACGGAGGTTTCACCGGTCTCTGCATTAACGACGACGCGTTTGCCGGCAACGTTCAAATGAGGAATCGTTTTGTAGAGATCATAAAGCGCGTCTTGGCCGAGCGCTTTTATCACCATGTCACACGGCATGAGATGTTCGGAGCCGGAAATTTTTTCAAGCTTGCCGTCGTTCGCCGGTTTGACTTTGTAGCATTCCAAGCCGGAAACTTTGCCATTCGCGCCGACAATGCGTTGCGGCGCCGTGTACCAGAGAAATTTGACCGCATCCGCCTTGGCAAGATTGTATTCGTATTTAAACGCCGGCATTTCTTTTTCACTGCGCCGATAAACGATGGTCACGGCAGCCGCGCCGAGCCGCACCGCCGCGGTTGCGACATCGATAGCGGTATTACCCGCGCCGATCACCAGAACATTTTCGCCGATCAAACACTCTTCATATTTTTTAAGCCGAGTTGGCATGATGAAATCGAGCGCTTCCCAGCAGCCGGCCAGATTTTCGCCTTCGATGCCGAGATCGAGGGTTTTGCCGAGGCCGACACCGAGAAAAACGGCATTATATTCGGCCAATAATTTGGTTACAGGTAAATTTTCTCCGACTGGCGTGTTGGTGCGAATGTCGAAACCGATCTGGCGAACGTAATCGGCCTCGGCTAATGAAAAAGCAGAGGTCATTTTATAAGCGGCAATGCCAAACGTGTTCAAACCGCCGGTAACCGGTTGTGCTTCGAACACGACACATTCGACGCCGCTTTTGGTGAGTGCATGCGCGCAGGAAAGCCCGGCGGGTCCGGCGCCGATGATCGCGACTTTCTTGCCGAGCGCCGGCGCTTTTTTGAAAAATTGAATATTATTGGCCATCGCGAAATCCGTCGCGTGGCGTTGCAACAAACCAATTTGAATTGGTTTTTCATTGAGGCCATTGAACACGCATGCCCCTTCGCACAAGACTTCGGTTGGACAGGCGCGCGCACAGGCGCCGCCCAAAATGTTGGCCGAGAGAATCGTTTTCGCGGAGCCTTTGAGATCGCGCTCCATAATTTGCCGAATGAATTTCGGCACATCGATGTGCGTCGGACACGCGCGCATGCACGGGGCATCGTAACAAAACAGGCAGCGTGAGGCTTCTAACACCGCTTCATTCGGCGTCAGTGCCGGCGCGATGTCGGCAAAATTTTTCTGCAATTCGGTTGGCGAAAGTCGGGGCGTTTGCATGGGCATAGGCTTACTCGGTTTGATGAAGCGACAAAGTTTGAAGCACGGCCGAATTTTTTAAACTATCTCACGCCTTAATTTAGCAGGTTAAAATTGAGAGTCAAGAGGCGCGTTCTTATATTCTCCCAAAGCGCTTGTCCAACTCCTCCAACGGTATCTGAATCATTACCGGCCTTCCGTGCGGGCAGAAATAGGGTGATTGGGCGGTGAACAATTGATTGATCAGCGCATGCATCGTCGCGGGTGTGAGGCGGTCGCCGGAACGCACCGCGGTGTGACAGGCATACGAGCGCGCTACGTTGTCGCGGATTTCCAGCTTCTCGCGTTTGCCGCGGCGAAAATCATCGATGATCTCCAGCAAAATTTTGCCGTCCTGCAAATTGTTGGCGTAACGCGAACCGGAGGGCACGGCTTCAATCATCATCGTTTGCTTGCCAAAATATTTAATGGCGAAACCGAGCCGCTCGAGAAACGGCAAAAACTCGGTGAGCATTTCAAAATCTTCGACGCTCAATTCCACCAGCACCGGAAACAACAACTGCTGCGGCGCGGGATTTTGTTTTGCGAAAGTCTCGAGCGCTTGTTCGTACAAAATGCGCTCGTGCGCCACGTGCTGATCGATGATCACCAGCCCGGTTTTCGTTGGCGACAAAATATAACGGTTGTGAATTTGCCAGACGGGATATGCGTTGTCCGAAGTCGGCTGTTCAAAGTTCGCGGTCGCATGATCGTTCGATTGCGCTGGAGTTGTCGCGGCTTGAATTGAGGCGGCAGGGGAGGAGGGCGGGAGATTAAATCCTAATTGCCGGCCCGGGTGCTGAACGCGAAAATTTGCAGCGGGCGATGGCGAAGGCAAAGGCGTTTCATTTTCGCCGGCCGGAAATTCCGGGGCGGGCGGCCAGCCCATTTGTGGAATAGCGTGCCCGAGTGTCGTTTCAACAGGAATCACGGCAGCGGAGCTTAGCGAACGCCGCACGGTGTTGCGGAGAATCGCGTAGATCAAACGATCATCAGCAAATTTCACTTCCATTTTGGTCGGATGCACGTTTACATCGACCCGGGCCGGATCGACTTTAAGAAACACCGCGTAAAATGGAAAGCCGCCGTGCGCAAGAATTTCGCCGTATGCCGCCACCACCGCGTGATTGAGCGATTTGTCCGTGATGTAGCGCTGGTTGAGAAACAGGTATTGTTCACCGCGGACTTGCCGCACCGTGCTCTGCTTCCCAATCACGCCGGAGATTTCCACTGCTGGGCTTTTTTCATGAATTTCGATCAGCGCTTCGCGCATGCGGCTGCCGAAGAGCGTGATAATTCGCTCGCTCAAACTCGCGGCGATAGGCATATCAAAAATAATTTCGTCTTCATGCACAAACGTGAATTGAATGTTGGGAAACGCAATCGCAAAGCGATACATCACAGCGACAATTTGTCGATATTCAGTGGTCGCCGATTTTAAAAATTTACGCCGGCCCGGCGTGTTATAAAATAAATTTTTAATCGCAAGATTCGTCCCCGGCGTGCCGGAGCCGATGCTCACTTCCGGCGGGGTGTTGCCCTCGATTTTGATCCAGGTCGCTTCCGTAGTGCCGGCTTCCATCGTGCGCATTTCAACGCGCGCCACGGAGGCAATACTCGCGAGCGCTTCGCCGCGAAAGCCGAGAGTATGAATCGCCTCCAAATCATCCGTCGTGGCAATTTTGCTGGTGGCATGCCGCTCAAAAGCCAGCAACGCATCGTCGCGATTCATCCCGCTGCCGTTGTCCACGATTTGAATCAGCCCCCGTCCACCGTCTTTGACGATCACCGAAATTTCCGTGGCGCCGGCATCGATGGAATTTTCCACCAATTCTTTCACGACGGCGGCAGGACGCTCCACAACCTCACCCGCAGCGATTTTGTTGATGAGATCACTGGAGAGAACGTGGATTTTTTTTGTTGAGCTGTTCAAAATGACACCTGTAATTTACTCGCACTCATACTTTTACTCCTACTCGTTTTTAAAGAGCGTGTAGGAGAAAGATTAAGAGTCGGAGTGAGTAAGAATAAATTTCATACACTGAAAATCATATCAACCCTTCATCCGCAAAACTAAAAAATTTGCCATCGCCGATAATCACATGATCAAGCACGGCAATGCCGGCGGTTTTGCAGGCAGCGACGAGTTGTTTGGTCATCTCGCGATCATCGCCGCTCGGGAACGGATCGACACTGGGATGTTTGTGCACCAAAATGACGGACGACGCTTTTCGATTATTGGCTTCTTTCAGCACTTCGCGCGGCGTCACT
>CAYUVM010000583.1:0-3533 GCA_964447935.1 uncultured Cytophagia bacterium
CGGCATGGCGCTGCTGCTCTTGATGATGGTTTTCGTGGTCTTTAATGATTTTCAAAAGTAACCCGCGGTATTTTTTATGAAATTCGAGCCGGCATTGATTTGAAATTGATGCCGGCTTTTTTATTTTCTCGGCTTGACTTCGCGGGCTGATTTTGTTATTTTGTCATGTCGCCACCGGCGTTTCGCCAGCGTGCTTCATCTTCCAATTCAGATCATCAAAGGAGCAAACATGAAATTTGCAAAACGCATGGACGTTCTGGGTACCGAAACAGCGTTCGAGGTTTTGAGCCGTGCGAGGGCGTTGGAGGCGCAGGGCAAAAAAATTATCCATCTGGAAATCGGCGAACCCGATTTTGACACACCGTGGTTTATTCGCGAAGCCGCCCGCGCGGCGCTCGCCCACGGGCGCACGCATTACACGCCCGCCGCCGGCATCCCCGAATTGCGGCAAGCGATTTGTGACGACGTGCAACGACGCCGCGGCGTCACAGTTCGCCCGGAAAATGTCGTCGTCACCCCCGGCGCCAAACCGATTATTTATTTTCCCATCACGGCGCTCATCGAAGCCGGCGACGAAGTGATTTACCCCAACCCCGGTTTCCCGATTTATGAATCTGTGATTGATTTTGTCGGCGGCAAAGCCGTGCCGCTGCATTTAAAAGAAGAAAAAGAATTCCGTTTTGATTTAAACGAGCTGGAAGCGTTGATTACGCCGGCCACGCGCTTGCTCATCATCAACTCGCCGCAAAATCCCACCGGCGGTATTCTAACGCGCGACGACGTGCGCGCCATCGCCAAGATCGTGCGCGCGCATAAAAACCTTTTGGTGCTCGCCGACGAAGTTTATAAAAATATTATTTACGAGCATGAACATGCGAGCCTGCTTTCTGAGCCGGATATGCTGGACCGCACAATCTTGCTCGACGGTTTTTCAAAAACCTACGCGATGACGGGTTGGCGGCTCGGCTTTGGGGTGATGCCGGTGGAGTTGGCGCAAAAAGTTGAGAAGCTCATGATCAACAGCAACAGTTGCACCGCGACGTTTGTGCAAGATGCCGGCATCGCCGCCCTGCGTGGGCCGCATGAGGAAGTTGATGGGTTTGTCCGCGAATTTCGGAAACGGCGCGACTTTATGGTGGAGGGGTTGAATCAAATCAAAGGCGTTCGTTGCTTGAAACCCGGCGGCGCGTTTTATTGTTTTCCGAACATCAGCAAAGTGCCAATGAGCAGCAAAAAACTCGCCGACCGTCTGCTGAATGAAGCCGGCGTGGCGGTGCTCTCCGGCACGGCGTTCGGAAAATTCGGCGAGGGATATTTGCGCTTGAGTTACGCCAATTCGATTGAAAATATTCAAGCCGCTTTACAAAAAATGAAACAGGTGATTGAAGCGCTGTAGTTGGCCCGCTTCGGCTCGGCAGTGCCGCGGCCGTAAAAGACAACGCTCGCAAACATAGAGGAAATGTTAATGGCTGAAGCAACCGTGAATATCAAAAAAACGGCGTTCTACGATCTTCATGTTCAGCACGGCGGCAAGTTGGTCGAATTTGCCGGCTATTCGATGCCGGTGCAGTATCGCGGCATTATCGATGAACATCGACAGGTCCGTAACTCCGTCGGGGTTTTTGACGTCTCGCACATGGGCGAGTTTGAAGTTCGCGGCAAAGGTGCGCTGGAATTTTTGCAGCGCGTGACGATCAATGATGTCTCGAAACTCGCCGAATATCAAGCGCAATATTCCGCCATTTGCTATTCCGATGGTGGCATTGTTGATGATGTGATCGTGTATCGTTGGCCTGATCATTATATGATGGTCGTCAACGCTTCGAATATTGAAAAGGATTTCACCTGGCTCGCGCAGCATAAAACGTCCGGGGTCGAGTTGTCCGATGTCAGCGAGCATTACAGCTTACTCGCCGTGCAGGGCCGAAATGCGCAAGCGACGTTGCAGAAAGTGGCCGGCGCCGATCTCGCGGCGATAAAATACTACTGGTTCGCCGCGGCAGAAATTGCCGGCGTGCCGGCGTTTATTTCGCGTACGGGTTACACCGGCGAAGACGGTTTTGAAGTCGGCTGTGCCGTAACGCATTCGGAAAAAATTTGGAGCGCGATTTTCACCGCCGGAAAAGAATTTGGGATTGAGCCGATTGGCCTCGGCGCACGTGATACGTTGCGCCTGGAAATGAAATATTGCCTTTATGGCAATGATATCGATCAAACCACCAACCCGTTGGAAGCGGGACTCGGTTGGATTACGAAATTGGATAAAGGCGATTTCATTGGCCGTGAGGCAATGGCGAAGATGAAAGCTGCAGGTATTCCGCGCAAGCTCGTCGGCTTTGAAATGGACGGCAAAAACATCGCGCGCCACGGTTATCCAATTTTAAAAGATGGTGTGGCCATTGGCCACGTCACCAGCGGCACGTTCTCGCCGAGCCTGGAGAAATCCATTGGCCTCGGTTATGTTGCCAGCGCGCACAGCGCCGTGGGGACGCCATTGACCATCGATATTCGCGGGCGCGTTGCCGCCGCGCGGATCGTTAAAACGCCGTTTTACCAGCGGCCTTATTAACTTTTTCGTAATGAAGCGATTAGTATTTGTAGTGTCGGGGGGGATGTTCCTCATCGTGAATTCGTTGTTAGCCCAAGCCCGGCTGGATTCGCTGCAATTGCTGCTGGATGTGAAAACATTATCCGCAGACTCGATGCAGGGGCGAAAGAGTTGCACCGCCGGCAGCGGAAAGGCGCAACGTTATATTCTCGCCGCATTTAAAGAAAACAATCTGCACGCTTTTGCTGAAAGTTATAAACAGACTTTTTCTTTTGCTGCGCGCGGCGCAAAATGTGATAGCGCGACGAATTTGATCGGTTATTTTCCCGGAACGTCGTCGCCACTGTGCCTGGTGCTCTCGGCGCATTACGATCATCTTGGCGTGATGAACGGCCAGATTTATCCCGGCGCGGATGATAATGCTTCCGGGGTAGCGGTTTTGTTGGCAATCATGGATTACTTTAGCCGTCATCAACCGCGGCATACACTGGTTTTTGCTTTTTTTGACGGGGAAGAGGCCGGCCTGCACGGCGCGCAGGCTTTTGTGAATAACCTGCCGGTGGCCGCGGCCAAGATTGCCTTGAATATCAACCTCGACATGGTGAGCCGCAATGAGAAAAATGAGCTTTATGTGGCCGGCGCGTTTCATTACCCTTTTTTAAAACCCTACTTAAACGCCGTTGCCCAAACCAGCGCTGTGAAATTGCGGCTTGGACATGATCAAGGTGCAAATGCCAACGATAACTGGACAAATGCTTCCGATCATGCGCCATTTCATGAAAGCGGAATTCCCTTTGCTTATTTTGGCGTGGAAGATCATCGCGATTATCATCGTCCCACGGATGTTTTTGCCAGCATTGATCCGAAGTTTTTTATCAACGCCGCGACCACGATTCTGACGGCGGTTTTGAAATTCGACGAGAATCTGGAAGCCATCAGCGCTTTCCGCGTAAACTCCAAGCCTTGATTTGGGCAATAAAGCTTT
>CAYUVM010000584.1:0-3524 GCA_964447935.1 uncultured Cytophagia bacterium
GCCCGCAAATCATAGTCACCATTGTCGGCGATTCGCCCTCGCCGACTTTGCAACAATATCAAAAACGGTATCCGCAAAATGTTTTTATTGCCGGCTACGTTGATGACGTGCGGCCGTACATGCAACGCGCGAGCATTTTTATCGCGCCGATGCGCTGCGGCAGCGGCACCAAAGTTAAGGTGATCAACGCTATGGCGATGGGTAAAGCCATCGTTTCGTCAACGGTCGGTGCAGAAGGCATTCAGGTGGAATCCGGCAAAGATTTGATTATTACCGATGCGCCGCAGGAATTTGCCGATCAAGTACTGCAGTTGCTTGAAGACCCGGCGCGGCTACGCCAAATGGGCGCAAACGCCCGCAAGGTCGTCGAGCGGTATTATGATTGGCGCGTGATTTACAAAAAGATGGATACGCTATATGAAAAAGTCGCGAGCTGCAAACGCACGGCAAAATCAATTGCGGTAACGGAACAATCGGCGTTTGAAAATACGCCAGTGCAATATCAAACTGCGGTGATTGGAACATGATTTAAAAGAAGGCTTTTGAGAAAATGTCATTCTGTAAGAATCTTTTTTCATGCTAGCCGTGCTTGATATTTAACAAGATTCCTGCGGAATGCCATGAAAATAACTCGTTTGTAGCAAATCTAAACATTGGATAAAATATGAAACGCGCGCGCCCCGTGACGGTTGGGATGAAGGAGCTTTTGCTTTTTGTGCTGGCCTTTGGACTGGCGCCAGTTTTTGCCGGCAGCTTTTACGTAGCGACGAAGGGCACTGACACCAATGCTGGCACAGCGCGTTCGCCGTGGGCGACGATTGCAAATGCCATGCGCAAGGCCCAGCCCGGGGACACGATTTTTGTGCGCGGCGGAACTTACACCGAGGGCGAAATTTGGATTCAACGCACTTATGGCATGGGTGGGAAGAACGGCAAGTATGTGACGATTTCCGCCTACCCCGGCGAACGCCCGATTTTCACCGACGGCAGCCGCGGCATGATTGTCGATGCGAGTTATGTTCGCGTTATCGGCCTCGAATTTCAGAACGGCAAGTCGATGTACAACGTCGATTGGTCCGGCCCGACGGATCACGTTGAGTTTATCGGCAATCGCTTCAGCGGCGTTTTCGGATATGAAGCCATCGGTATTACCGGCGATCATAATTTGGTCGAAGGCAATATTATTAATCTTTCCGGCAACACAACCGGTACGCTCGGCCACGGTATCTATGCTTCCAGAGGCAAATACACGGTGATTCGCGGCAATGTGATTTCCGGCGCAACGGGGTTCGGCATTCATCTGTATGAAGAGCGGCGCTCCGGCGATGCGCCCGTCCTGATTCGGCAGATTAAAAATATCGTGATCGAAAATAATTTTATTTCCGCCTCACGCCGGCGTTCCGGCATCATCATCGGTGCCGGCGCGGACAGCGGCCCGGCGCATATTGACAGCGTGATTGTGCGTTATAATGTCGTTTTTAACAACCCAATGTACGGCATTTTGATCGGCGGCTGGAGCGAAGTGAAAAATATTCAAATTTATCATAACACGATTTTTGGCAATGGTGACAACGGCATTCAAATCCTGTACCGGCAAGCTAAAAACGTTGCGATTAAAAATAACATTATTCATGTCAAAAACGGCAAACGCCACATTGATAATGCGCCGAATGCGCTTGGCGTCGTGGCCGAGCGCAATTTGTATTACCCCGCAGCGCTCGCGCTCAATAATGCCAAAGATAGCAAAGCGCTGATTGGCGATCCGCGGTTTCGCGATCCGGGGAAGAACGATTTTCGTTTACAACAAGACAGCCCCGCTATCGATACGGGCGTAAATTTGGGACTGTCGTATAAAGGCACGGCGTCCGATCTCGGCGCTTTCGAATTCAATGGAAATAATTTGTAAATGCGTAAATTGACGCTTTACGAATTACGCAGAAGGTGTTCCATGTTTAAACGTTTTGCAATTCTTATGCTGGCGGCGACGCTGGCGACGGCCGGCTGGAGCGATACCATTGAAGAACAGATTCGCGCCGGCAAAACTTCCACCGCCGCGCTGCTCGTCTCCTCGCATCCGCGACTTTGGATGAAAGGCCAGTGGGAGTGGAACAAAAATAATTATGGCAGCTTTGCGTGGCGGGTGGCACACGGTGAGGCCCTGCAGCCGCTCGATCTGAATAATGATCAGTCCAAGTACGAATTTTCTTATTGCACGAGCGAGCATCACGGTGGCGCTTATTCCGCGGATGAAATGTTCGGCCATCGCGGCTGGGGCGATTATGGCCGGCGCCTTTTAGAGCCGATCATCGCCGGCAAAGCCGTGGCCAACCGCGCTGCCTGGAATTTTCCGGCGGATTTGCCCGGCAGCTCCAATCCGGACGATTACAGCCCGGATCATACGAGCAATGAGTATTACCATGATGCGCGGGAGAAATTATTGACGTTGGTTAATTCGCCAACCGGCGTGGATAATTCACTTTACATCGTCATCTATGGCGCGGTGGGGTATGATTGGCTCATGGGCGAAACACTGCAAAACGGCGCGCCGGTTTTATCCGGAAGCAGCGCAACCGATTTGCAACAGGGAATATTGCGCCACGCCAATTATTTGAAAAATCAAATTAATGGGAAAGAGCATTTTTTTGTCTCCAGCGAAATCCACAATTATATGTACGTGATGGCCGGCCTGGCGCTGTACGAGCCGTCAAGAGTTTCCGATCCGGCCTATGCGACGATCAATGCGCAGGCGAAAGCGCTGCTGGATGATTTAGATAAGTTTTGGGTCGGCAAAATTTTGCCGGCGCTGAATGCGCAAGGCGGCGACGGTGGCTGGCACGGCGGTATGTCCCGCCTCACCGCGGTTCATATTATTGCCGGCTCACCTGATAATCGCGACAACAACGTTCTCGTTAATATTGCGCCTCTACTATTTGCACATTACACCGCCACGAATGCACCGATTGAAAAATCATTGTTCAGCACCGGCGTGATGAAATACATGATCGAGTTTCAAAATCACATGATTCGTCCGAGCGGCGATCAGTATTATGAAATCGGCGGCGCCACCGGCGAGTGGGATCGCGCGCCATGGATTTTTCCGCGCCGGTTCTTTTCGCGCCGGCGTTTTTCGACCGATCCGGAGCAGCAAAGATTGGGTGAGCTTGGCGCGTGGTTGGGAGTGGCGAAACGTCCGTATTTTCACAGCGGGCCCGCCGGCTCGTGGGATACGATTGATCAACTGCTCTTCGAAGACAAATGGCCAAACCCGCGAATGCCGGCGAATATCGGTTTTGCCCGCACGCGCCATTTCCAAAAGCTCGGTTGGGTGTTTATGCGCTCGGCGTTCTCCAGTTCGGATGATCTCGCGGCGCTGTTTATTTGCCAGCGTTATCACTGGAGCCATCTCGACCCTTATGCACAAAATTCATTTACGCTGGAGCGCAAGGGCAAGCTAATCGAAGGATTTGATAATACCATTAAAATCGACAACCAGGGCCAACGGTTGATCAGTCAAGACGTGTTTC
>CAYUVM010000585.1:0-3524 GCA_964447935.1 uncultured Cytophagia bacterium
CGAGACTTACAATGTGATGATGATTGATTTGCCGGAAGAAACTCAAAACCCCATGACTTCAAGACCTTTAACTCCGGTCAATCCGGCTTGATGATCTGCGTGAGAGGAAAAATATGGAAGCACGTAACGAAAGAGCAATCAAAAATCGGCGCGGTTCGCTGGTCGGCGGCTTGGTTTTGATTTTTATCGGCGTCGCGATGTTGGCTCGCCGTCTTAATTTCCCGTTGCCGTTGTGGGAAGACTTGTACCCCTTTGGTTTTATTCTGCTGGGATTGGCTTTAGCTTATCGCATCCGCGGCCGGGGCTATCGCGACGGTGTGTTTGGCGCCGTGTTTTTTCTGACCCTCGGCGCATTTTTTCTGCTGCGCAATTATAGTATTATTCCATATTTTCATTCCTGGCCGATCTTTCCGATCGCTGTCGGCCTGGGCTTGCTGGCACAAATTATTTTTGTGCCGCAGCAATGGGGCGTGGTTATCCCCGGCGTTATGCTGCTGCTCTTTGGTGTCGCCCTGCTGATGGAAGAATTGGATTATTTTTATTTTGACGATATTGGGCGCTACTGGCCGTTGCTGCTGATCGCCTTTGGCGTCGGCGTTTTGCTCAACGCCCGCCGCCAACGCGCGTAACCAGCGCTGTTTGTAAAAGCCTCCGCACTCCGGAGGCTTTTTTATTTTATTTCAATAAATTGTTATAAAAAGACGATTCTCCTTCGATCGCATTTCCGGCCCTCAAGGCAAAAGTGGAATATTGGCTTGGGAAAGCGTTCGCAACGTGGCGGAATGTTGCTATACTCTATTTTATGCAAAAATAAGTTAAAATGGTTTTTGGTTAAATAAGGTTAAAATGTTTTTCAAGGTTGTAACGATTTTTGTCGCCGTGCTTTTTGCCGGATTGCTGTTTCTGGGTCTGCGCCAACGGGATTGGAAATTTGTGGCGTTAAACTTTGCCGGCATGGCGCTGAATAGCGGTGTTGTCATATTGGATATGCGCGCCCAGTTTGATATTATCGCCGCCATAGTTGCTTTTCTAATCCTGATCGTTATTTTCATCGCGGATATTTTTTTGCTGTCACGGGAACCGGAGAAGCAAACCTCCGGGACATTTATGTTTAAAACGGCCTCAATGCGGGCTCGCCATCCGGAATCGCAAAAATTCGCTTTGATCACCAGTGAAAAACGCTTCCGGCGGGAATTATTGGCTGAACCCCAGAACGACCTTCAGCAAGCCTTGCAGCATTGGCAGCAAGGTAATACGTCATTTCAGCAGGGAAATATGGACGACGCCGAAAACCAATATAAGTATTTGGTACGACTCGCCCCCACGCCTACGGGATTAAATAATCTCGGCGTAATTTTTTTAGCGACTGATCGCGCCGATTTGGCTCTGCAACGTTTGGCCCGTGCCTGCCAGCTTGACCCCGAGCTTCTGGAAGCCTGGCTTAATCGCGGGCGGGCTTTGTTGGCGCTCAAAAGATTTTCCGAAGCGCTGGCCACTTTTGATCAAGCCGTCGCCTTGCAACCGAACATGCTGGAGCCATGGATTTTTCGCGCCAATACGCTCGTGCAATTGGGACAATACGAAGCGGCCGTGCAGAATTATGACGCGGCGCTTTGCTTGAATGCCAACCGCGCTGAATGTTGGAACAATCGCGGCGTGGCCTTTAGCAAAATGAGTAAATGGCCGGAAGCCGCCGCGAGCTTTGAGCGGGCGTTGAAAATCCAGGCAGAATATTATCCGGCCTCACTCAACCGCGTGCTGGCGATAGAGCGCTTGGGCCGTTTTGATCAGGCCCGGCAGCAGTATCGCCATTTCCTCAAACAACCGCCGCCTGCCGTAAATGGCAATCTCGTTCTGGTCCGCTCCCGCTTGCAACAGCTCGAAAGCGGCGCGCCGGGACGCCCCGATTTCCCACCACTGGAATTTGAACTGGCGGCTTAAGCTTGCCAACCTGAAAATTTTGACAAAAATAAGTTGGCGATAAGCGATTTTGTCGTTAAATTATTTTGCAAGCCTCTTGTATGTGCTTGCCATTGATTTGACGCGGCTTTGGAACGCGCTCTAAACGCAAGAATATGGAAACTTTAAAAGTCGATCTTGGCAGCCGGAGTTATCCGATTTTCATCACGGCTAACGCGCTGGCCCAATTGGGGGAACTGCTCAAACTCTACAAAATCGGTGCACGTTTTGTTGTCCTGACGAATACCGTTGTTGACCGGCACTACGGCGCCGGCGTTTTGGCGAGTCTGCATGCGGCAAAATTGCGTGCGGATAAAATCGTGATTGCCGATGGCGAGCGCCATAAAAATTTGAAAACTTTGGAGCGTCTTACCGGCGAGATGCTCAAACTCGGTTGTGATCGGCAAACGGTGATCATCGCGCTCGGCGGCGGCGTCATCGGCGACTTGGCCGGTTTCGCCGCTGCCACGTTTATGCGTGGTGTCGAATTTGTGCAAGTGCCGACGACTTTGCTCGCGCAAGTCGATGCCAGTATCGGCGGCAAAGTCGGCGTGAATCATGCGCTCGGTAAAAATATGATCGGAGCTTTTCACCAACCGCGCCTGGTCTGGATCGATACCGCAACCTTGAACACACTGCCACCGCGTGAGATTGTTTGCGGCCTCGCTGAAATTGTCAAACATGCGTGCATTCGTGATCGGGGCTATTTTACTTTTCTGGAAACGCATCTCACGAAATTGTTACAACTCGATCAAATCATTTTAACCAAAGCGATCCAGCGCAGTTGTGCCATCAAGGCGGAAATTGTCATAAAGGATGAACGTGAGTCCAACCAAAGGGCGTTATTGAATTTTGGGCATACGGTTGGACACGCTTTAGAAGCAGCAACAAACTACCGCACGCTGCGCCATGGTGAGGCGGTTCTACTTGGCATGCTGATTGAAACCTATCTTTCTCGCGAAGCCGGGTTGTTAACAGAAGCCGCATTTTCAAGTATTGAAAATTTTTTAATAAAAATTCCGCTAAAAGCTCCGTTGGACGGTATTGATTTTGCAGTGGTCGAGCAGGCAATGGCTCTTGATAAGAAAACGAAACAAGGCCAACTCCGCATGGTGTTGCTGCGAGAAATTGGTGACGCTATTTTAACCGCGGATTGGCCACGAGAAAAATTGCAGCCGGCAGTTGAATATGCGTTGAGCGTTTATCGGCAGACGGCGGGAGTCAGCGTAACGCGGGAGCCGAACGGCTCATTTACCGCGAAATTGGCTTAATTAGGCTCCGATGTTCTTTGAAAAAGGGATAAGTGTTTCATCGTGCAACCACGCTTCAGTTGGCGACAGTTATAACCGATTTTGTGCGTTAGGCTGCCGGGTTTTACAATTTTTTTTGGTGCACTAAATTTTTTGAAATCCTGTGTTTGCGTAGCTTGGGAAAAATTAGCTTGCGGCTGGCATAAGGTTTGTCAAAGAAAATCTTGTTCGCCCAATATATTTTTCGAAAATAAGCTTAATTTATCGACACAGGATAAGAAACACGTATGAAAGAATTGTTATATTTTTCTTTTG
>CAYUVM010000586.1:0-3513 GCA_964447935.1 uncultured Cytophagia bacterium
TCATCGGCACGATTGCCGAGAACTTGCCCACCAATTTGCGCCGCGCGAATGGCGAGGTCGTGCGCATGACGGAAGTGTTCGATATGAACACGCCCACTTCGGCGAGCCGCGATTTACCGCTCTTCCGCACGTGGGCCGGAAAAACGGACAACAACGAACGGATGTTTTGGGCGGCGGATTTGGTGGCACAATATCGCAAAGCCGACAGTCTCGGCTATGGCCAGCAGATTAGTTGGGACGAGCGGCCGCACACGTATGAAACGCTCGGCTATCATTGGATTCGCGATTTCACTCTGAGCGGGCAAACGTTGCGCGACAATCTTTCTTTTCAAGAAAATTTCAACCGCAAACAATCATTCCCGGCATTTTTAAATCACCGTCTCGATGCGAAGAACAACAACCCCGGCACGGGCAAACTCGGCATTGACAACGGCGACGGCGACAATTGGGGCACATGGGGCGGCTGGCACAATTGGGATATCCGCGACATGACTGATGAACCCGGCAAGTGGGAAGCAACGGCGTGGCTCACGAGTGGCGCCGCGTTTGATAACGACAACTCCCCGCACACGAGTCTCGTCGCGGATCTCACGATTCGCAGGCCGCAGCAATTCAAACCGAAGGCGGGCAAAGTTTTGCAATGGTCGGTGACGCGCATTTCGAATGGGCAAGTTTTACAGAGCGGTACGACAACCGTGGGCGCGAACGATCTGGTTCGTCTCGATCGCATCACCGTTTTCAGTGATCCCGACCGCGTGCGCATTCGCGTGAGCGACCCGACGGTGGCCGTCGAAGAGGAAAAATCGGCGTCGTTGCCGACAGCATTTAGCTTGTCGCAGAATTATCCGAACCCATTCAACCCGTCGACTGTGATCGGCTTTCATTTGCCTGTGAACAGCCACGTGACGCTGAAAGTGTTTGACGTGAATGGCAGAGAAGTCGCGACGTTGGTGGATGGAAATCTTGAGGCGGGAAAACATGTTGTGATGTTTGCATCGTGGGATTTTTCCGGTGGGATTTATTTTTATAAAATCACCGCGGGGAAATTTTTGCAAACGCGAAAAGCGATTATGCTAAAATGAGCTGTGCTAATTGAGAAAAAAATACATCGGCATGATCACAATAGCTTCATCAACCAACTAAGCAAGGAGTATTTGTGAAACACTTTTCCTATTTCATGTTTACCGTCGCGGCTCTAATCATGACGAGCTGCAAATCCAACGACAGCGTCACCGATCCAACGCCCCCCGGCTATGTTGTCGGCAAGAATCGCTTTACGACGCCGGTCGATGGCGATACGAGAGAGTATTACGTCCATGTGCCAACGCGGTATAATGCCAACACGCCGACACCAGTGGTTTTTATGCTCCATGGCACCACCGACCAGGGCGAAAGATTTTATAATAACTCCGGTTGGAAGGAAGTGGGGGAAACCGAGAATATTCTGACGGTGTATCCCTCTTCCTGGCAATACTGCATAATAGATGATGGTGTTCGAACCACGACGACCAAATGGAATTCACAACCCGCGGAGTGGCAACCCTGCGCCGGCGAGAGGCTGCGTGACGATGTGAAATTTCTCAACACCATCATTTCAGAGTTGAAAGCCAAATTCAATGTTGATGCTAAACGCATGTACGTTGTCGGCTTCTCGAATGGCGGGCAGATGGCTGCAAAGTGCAGCATTGAAATGAGCGACAAGTTTGCCGCCATGGTCGAGAGCGCTGGTTCATTTTCTACCGATACAACGTGGACGCCGTTGCGCAAAATGCCGATTACCTATCAAGTCGGCAATGAGGACTATGGAACTGGGAATACCGGTCCGACAATCCCATTGAGTAAGCTAAATATATTGGTGAGCACGCCGGGCTTGCCCGTTTCAAAATTCTACCGCATCGCAGGCGTTCATATCAGAAGTTTTGCGTTGAATCCGAACTTCACCATCAGCGGCGATACGAATACCGTGTCGATTGCGACGTACACTGCGCTCACGCTGAACCCGAACATCAGCTTTCGCGTCGCGTTGATCAAAGGATTGGCACATGAATATCCCAATGGCACGAATCATTGGCTGGAAGGAGCGAAAGTGAACTGGGCGTGGATGAAGAATTACACGTTGCCGTAAAGAATCGTAGCGCAGACTGTTTGGTAGCTTGTGCGAAGCCGATTGCGCACAAACCCGAGGCGGCGGAAACGCGGCCTGCCGCCTCGGGTTGTAAAGCGATTGCCGCGCAAATGAATTTTATCTGAGGAAAGGTTATGAAACGAGTTGTCCTGTTGTTGGCGTTTACGCTGTTGGCTCTCGCCGGTTGTAAATCCGAAGACAGCGTCATCGATCCAACACCCACTGGTTATGTCGTCGGCAAGAATCGCTTTACGACGCCGGTCGATGGCGACACGCGCGAGTATTACGTGCATGTACCGGCAAAGTACAATTCCAACGCGGCCACGCCGGTGGTGTTCATGCTCCACGGCACGAGCGGTGACGGCGAGAAATTTTATAACATCTCCGGCTGGAAAGAAGTCGGCGAGGCCGAGAATATTCTCACCGTCTATCCTTCGTCATGGCGCTATTGCATCTTCGATGAGGGTGGAATTCAAAAGACGACGACCAAATGGAATTCGCAGCCGGCAGAGTGGCAACCCTGCGCCGGCGAGAGGCTGCGTGACGATGTGAAATTTCTCAACACCATCATTACAGAGTTGAAGGCCAAATTCAACGTGGATAGCAAGCGCCTCTATCTCGCCGGTTTCTCGAACGGCGGGCAAATGGCCGCGAAGTGCACCATTGCAATGAGCGACAAGTTTGCCGCCATTGTCGAAAGCGCCGGCTCATTTTCCACCGATACGACGTGGACGCCGTTGCGCAAAATGCCGACTACTTATCAAGTCGGCAACGAGGACTACGGCACGGACAACACCGGTCCGGCAATTCCGTTGAGCGCGCTGGGCACCTTGTTGAGCACGCCGGGTTTGCCCATCTCAAAATTCAATCGCATCGCCAGCACCCATGTCAGAAGCTTTGCGTTGAATCCGAACTTCACCATCAGCGGCGATACGAATACCGTGTCGATTGCGACGTACACTGCGCTCACGCTGAACCCGAACATCAGCTTTCGCGTCGCGTTGATCAAAGGATTGGCACATGAATATCCCAATGGCACGAATCATTGGCTGGAAGGAGCGAAAGTGAACTGGGCGTGGATGAAGAATTACACGTTGCCGTAAAGAATCGTAGCGCAGACTGTTTGGTAGCTTGTGCGAAGCCGATTGCGCACAAACCCGAGGCGGCGGAAACGCGGCCTGCCGCCTCGGGTTGTAAAGCGATTGCCGCGCAAATGAATTTTATCTGAGGAAAGGTTATGAAACGAGTTGTCCTGTTGTTGGCGTTTACGCTGTTGGCTCTCGCCGGTTGTAAGAACGAAGAAAGCGTCACCGATCCAACGCCAACAGGCTATGTCGTCGGCAAGAACCGCTTCACCACGCAAGTTGATGGCGACACGCGCGAGTATT
>CAYUVM010000587.1:0-3496 GCA_964447935.1 uncultured Cytophagia bacterium
GACTTCGCCAAATTCGATAAAGAGTGGCACCGCTTGGTGCCGTTGCCGCCGCCAGTTGACTCCACCCTGCCTCCGCCTGCCCTGCGACCATTGTATCGCGTCAATCCCAATTTTGTCGTTGAAATCGACACCGCTGCCATTGCTGAAATTGCGATCGCACACGCAGAAGCGGTTGCGGCGCACGCGCCGCGGGCGATTGTGGTGCACCCGGGCGAAGTCAATCATTCTCTCCGCGCGCTGTCACGCGAGCTGCCGAGGTTGAAGATTGAAATGCGGCGTATGCAAATGCACCTGCAGATTGCCGATAGTATGCAGAAAGTTGTGACCGTGAATCCGGAGTTGGCTGGCTGGTCAATGGCGTGGAGCACCGAAATGGCCGACAGCATCAAACGCTCTGTCCGCGTGATGCGCCAATTTAACATCGAACAGGCGCGCCTGCACCGGCGCATGGCCGACAGCACCAGAAGAGCGCTGGAAAAGGACGGCAGAGGATATCGCTATGAAACGCCACCGCCCCCACCACCGGCACAAACATGGACAACCCCCGAAAAGCCCAAACCGCCACAATAAGCTATTAAAATATTTGCGGGGCAAAATTCCACTTGCGTTTTAACCCGAAAATGTTTATTATAAAAGCTGTCTCAGCGAACGTTTATTGCTGATTATTTGCTGGGGCTGTAGCTCAGTCTGGGAGAGCGCGTGAATGGCATTCACGAGGTCGCCGGTTCGATCCCGGTCAGCTCCACATTAAAAAGGCAACCCAATTGAGTTGCCTTTTTTTGTTTATTGCGAAATTTACCAAACCACCATGCCTCTAACCGGAAAACAAAAACGCTACTTGCGTGGACTCGGCCACGATCTCAGTCCCGTCGTGCTGATTGGCCAACAAGGTATTGACGCTCGCGTGCTCGCCGCGATTAATCATGCGATCAATGCCCATGAGCTGGTCAAAATTAAATTGCTCGAAAATTACGCTGGCCAGCGGCATGAAACGGCGGAAGATTTGGCCGCCCAAACCCAAACCGAATTGGTGCAGGTGTTGGGGAAAACGATTTTGCTTTATAAAAAATGTGCAGAAAAGCCGATCATTCACTTGCCTTCCAATTAATCAATCTCTCAAGATTTGTAATTGCCTCCGGACTCACTTGACCATCTGAATTCTTCCGTTTAACCTCTTCGTGCCGATTTGCAAGCGATACAGATACAAGCCGCTTGCCACGGCATTGCCATTTTGATTGCGGCCGTTCCAGCGTTTTTGATACGCGCCCGGCAGCATCGACTCGTCAATCAGCGTCCGCACGAGCTGACCGGTGAGATTAAAAATCTGCAATTTCACCGGCGCAGTCTCTTTTAATTTAAAACGAAAAGAAGTTTGCGGGTTGAACGGATTTGGAAAAACTTGTACGCCGGCAAAATCTCCGTCAACCATCAGAGTCGGTGCTACTGCTTCTGCGTTTTGTTTAGCTGCACCAAGCGGAATCAAATTATACCACACTTCGTCGCGCGTGTCGTTACCAGTGCAAACCAACAAGCCCATGCTGCTCGTCACCGCGTGCGCGGCAGTAGAAACATTCACGAAATTATCCACATCATTTTTGAAAATTGTATCGATTGGCGCGGACACCAGCGCGGCATAGTCACCCAACGCGACTTTTTTCATCTCGCCGGTTTTAATGCCGCTTTCGCGCGTGCCAATAGCGTACAAAACATTGTTCGTTGCGTCAATCACCAGCGCCGGACGCGTCCAACCAGTGGAAAGCAGAATTGGGTATTGGAACCATGTGCCGTTGGTCTCGCGGCGCAGCAAACCGATGTTCGTCGTATTCGGCCCGCCACCGTTGGTTTTGACGATCATGAACACCACGTTGTTGTGCGCCATCATGCTAATATGATCATCCGACGTCGTGTTAGCAAATTGCGGAATACTGCTCGTTTCATCCGTCCATACCGAATCAGCATCAGTATTTTTGTGGCGCAGAAAACCAAAAATCGAATTGGGCGCGCTGTTCTCCGCATATCCGACGCCAATGTGATTGCTGCCGCTAAAACTAAATGCCACCGCATCCGTGAGCCCGATTCGATCATGTAGATGGCGCTTGATCGCAATACGTGCCGCCGACCACATTTGCCCGGAATTGCTTGATTTTTTCGCATACAGCGTCGAATCGTCGATCATAAAAACCCACAAATCTCCATTTGCGGCGCGGGCGAGGTTGAGGCCGCGATCCGAGCTTTGCGCAAAATCCGAAATCGCATAGGGATAGCCAGAATCAATGGTCCACACCCCGCTGGAATAGCGCAGCCGCGTGATATTTGTCGTGCTCGCGCCGGGCAGCAAAATATAAACGCGATTGTTTGCCGCATCGAGAACGCAGTCCGGGCGATTTTTGCCCGCCGAATGAATAAGCGCATCCTGGCTCCAGGTCGCGCCGTCGAATCGCCACAAATACCATTGCTGATCAATCTTCGATTGCGCCGCGGCCCACCAGAACCCGCCGTTATAAAAAATTTTGCTCTGGTTGTTGCGGTCAAATTTCTCCGTCGTGCCGAGAATTGGCCGCCCAATTCCGGTGTACGGTTTAATCATGTACGGACTCGACGCGACAGCCGTCGTTTCCACACTCGTTGAAACCGTCAACGTATAATCGCCAACAAGTCCGGGATTTTGAATCGCGGCTTTCGGCAAATATAACGTGACGTTCGCATTATTCGCCAATGGCAGTGAGGCCGGCACGGATAGCATAATTTCGCGCGTCGTGCTATTTCCCGTCAGAAAAACGCCGGCCGAATTAATTTTTGCGCCGCTCAAATTGCCATTGAGAATTTGCGTGCTGCTATTGAATCGGACAAAAATCTGGCTCGTCCCCGGCAGCAAACGGCCGTGGTTGCCAAGTTTGAAATTCAATGTGTAGTCGGCAAGGCTATCCGCATCGCTGGGCAATACTGCGACCGTAGCAGGCGTAACTGTTGTCGTCGCCGGCACCAAACTAAAATTCGGTGAATTGACTTGCTGTGGCTGGCTACTTGTCCACACGGTAATTTGATAAGCGCTGCCAACGGCTGTCGAATTTAACAATCCCGCCGCCGGATTGAAAACGACGGAAAAGCTGTGTTCATTGGGCAAATTGATTGGCGTGGTGACACTCACTTGCCGCGTCGCGCTGTTAGAACTAATCGAAGTCGCCGGCATGCCGGCAACTGTCACAGTTCCTGCCGCGATGTTCGCCGGAATAAAAGTATTATCGGGAAAAATAAAATTAATTATACCGGCGCCGGCCGCGAGCGCGCCGGTTTTCGACAGCGTCAATGGAATCGTGTACGTTGCATTCGCATTTACTTCATTCGATGCCACGGTAACATTGCCGATGCCAAGCCCGGTGTTGTTTGCCGTCTCGATCTGTGTGTACCAAATATCATCCGCCGTCGCATTGTCCAGCGTAATCCTCAAACCGGAAGCCGTGCCAATATTTGCCGCCGGCAAGCTGAGATCGTCAAA
>CAYUVM010000588.1:0-3484 GCA_964447935.1 uncultured Cytophagia bacterium
GGCTTCTGCGCGTAACCATACATATTGTCAAACTGCACCATGGGAAAAGAGCGTTGGCTGACGTTGTAACCTTGCACGGCGTCATTAAACCGCCGGCGCGCAACGTTGATGCGGTTTTCAGTGCCTTCGATTTGCGTTTGCAAATCACGGAAGGCTTCGGTGGCGCGCAATTCCGGGTAGCGCTCGGAAACCACCAACAGGCGGCCAAGCGCGGCGCCGAGGTTGTCCTGTGCCTGCTGGAATTTTTGAAACGCTTGCGGATCGTTCAACAAATCACCGGCGTTAATTTCCGGACGGGTGGCGCTGGCGCGCGCTTCGATCACTTTTTGCAATGTCTCTTGCTCGAAGTTCGCGGCGCCCTGCACCGTCGCTACCAAGTTCGGAATCAAATCTCCGCGGCGTTGATAATCGGTTTGCACTTGGGCCCACGCCTGTTTCACGCTTTCATCCAGGCCGACCAGGCCGTTATATTTCCCACGCACCCAAAATCCCAATACCGCAACGATAGCGACAATAATTAGAAGTGTTTTGATACCACGGCTCATTTTCCAAACCTCCTTGGAGTTAATTTTCAAAAATTAATAGTCCACTGAATTACAGGTGATCAATATAATGGGTCAACTTCTCGATCTGGTTGATATAATCTTCCATAAGTTTCCACAATTCTTCACGATACAAATTTTCATTTTTCTCCTGCAAGCGAAAAAGCGGCGCAATAAAACCGCTGTCCAACCCGGCAAGATCGGCAATTTTTTGAAATACGGCTTTATGCGTATCGGGAATGGTTTCATTTTTCAAAAACAAAAAGGCCTCGAAGAGTGGCGCAAACGCCCGAATGGTGCGCAACAACAAACTGCGCAAACCGTCGCGATCATGCCCGGTTCCCAGCAGCCCTTCGCGCAAATGCAGCAGGTTGCCTTTGAACTCGCGTTCCAATTGCAAACGCAAATTTTGCGGTGAAATTTGCAAATCCGGCAGCGGGTTGGCGCCAAACACGGCGCGATGATGCAATTTCAAATCAAGAAACTCAATGGGAAAACTATCCAGCGAAACTTGAATATAATCTCGCGTGAACACCCGCGGAATTTGCACATGGCGTGGCCGCCATTTTTGTATGATCTCTACGGCCTGCCGCAATTTCAACATGCCGGTCGGCGTCAAAATGACGAGAAAATTAATATCGGATTTTCCCGCCACGTATTCACCGCGCGCGGCGCTGCCGTAAAGAATAATCGACTCGACTTCGCGACCAAACGCGGTTTGCCAGTCGGTGAGGTATTCCGCAAAAATACTTTCCGGCGCGGCCGGGAATTTTTTCATGTTTTCTTCTACCTTGGTTTTATTTAACCACAAAACGCCCAATTTAGCGTTACGCAAGTTTCACCAATCGCTGCTGGCGCCGCCACCGCCACTGCCACCGCCGCCAAAGCCACCAAAACCGCCACCGCCAAAACCACCTCCGAATCCACCGCTCCCCCAATCGCTGTGGCGACCTCGGCCGCCGCCGAACATGCCGGAAAGCAACAGCGGGCCCAACAGGCCGGAACGTGCGAGCACGATAACTACAATGAAAATAATAATAATGGCGAGGGGAGAAAACTCCCCTTTTGAGCGTTGTTGCTGCCGCAAGTTGGGCCGCACCGCGCCGGTGATTTGTACTCCGGCATCGGCGGCAATCAACCCCGCAATCGCCTGCGCTCCGGCCAGCAAACCGCCGTCATAATCTTTACGCCGAAATTGTGGAATGACATAATTATTGAGAATGCGGCCGGCAGTGATGTCCGGTAAAATACCTTCGAGGCCGTAGCCGGTTTCGATGCGCACGCGTTTACGTTCGCCCAACATGATAACCAGCAGAACGCCGTTGTCTTTGCCTTTTTTGCCCAGTCCCCATTTCGCGAAAAGACGGTTGGCGTATTCGTCCGGGTCTTCGTCGCCAATGGTTGAAAACGTCGCGACCGCCATTTCGGCGCCGGTTTTCTCGCGTAACTCGTAACAGAGGGCTTCAATTTTGGCTGCGACCGGCGGCGAGATCACATTGCCAAAATCATTGACAAAGCCGCGGGCGGCGGGAAAATCCTGCGCCCCCACAGCCGTGGCAAAGAGCAACAGAATGAATATGATATTTCGAGGCGTCAAATGGTTTACTCGCTTTTTTTCCGATGCCACTTCCAGCCAAAAAGAAATCCGCCGATTTTTCTCGACCAACTGTATTGGGCGGCCCATTTCCGCCAGCGATTGTTATCGGCATTATGATGTCGATGACGCGCGTCGCGGGCGCTATAAGTTTGCACCGGCTTAAAGTACGCCGCTTCTTCCATGACTGGTGGCGGAAAGTTCGAGGCCCGAAGTTCCGTTTCAGCAGTTAGCAATTCGGTTTCGGTGCAAATCCCGCGTTTAATGAGAACAGCAATGACGGCTTCGAGTGAAACGTTTTCAACGCCGCGCACCACGCCATTAGGCGGCTCGGCCCAACCCCGCGGTGCTGCAATTTTTTGCTCACCATCACGCGGCCGGGAAATTGACAATTCATCAGTCATCTTTAGTCCTTAAATAATTTCCACGTGTCCTACACCAACAAAAAAATAATGCGCAGCTCAAAGCGATTTCTTGTCAAACGGGCAAAGCTCCACAATCACACACTTTTGGCATAAAGGCCGCCGGGCCTGACAGGTATAGCGGCCATGCCATTGCAACAAAACTGTTCCGCGCGTGTAACGCGGCGGCGGCAAAAGTTGCCGCAAGTCCAGCTCAATTTTGTCGGGATCGGTCTGCGCCGAAAAATATAGACGTTCAGTGGATAATCTTTTCACATGCGTGTCCACCGCGACAGTTTGCTGCCCGAAGGCGTGGGCGAGCACAACGTTGGCCGTTTTACGGCCGACGCCGGATAAATCAACCAGCGCGGCAAAATCTACCGGAACTTTACCGCCGTGTTTTTCAATAAGCTGCTGGCAACAACGTTGGATGAGCCGCGCTTTGTTTTGATAAAAAGTGATTGGAACCAAGTCTTTTTCTAATACCGCCGGCGCGACGCGGGCATAATCATCCGGTTTCCGGTATTTTTTAAACAGCTTCGCGGTGACTTCATTAACCAATTTATCGGTGCATTGCGCCGCCATGATCGTCGCTATAAGCAATTCCAACGGCGAGGTAAAGTCCAATTCGAGATGTGCCGTGGGATAAGCTTTCTCCAACCGATCCAGAATGGTGGAAATTCTTGCCGTTGTCCACGTGGGAGTTGGCTTGGCAACTGGTTGGGGCCGCGAACTCGTTTTACCCGTTCGGGCCGCAGATTTTGGCGATGTCCCTTTCGGCATGGTTTCGGCGAACTCTTCAAAATTTTGTAACTCTTGCGCCATATGCAAGCTTTTATTTGAGCCAAAACTAAAACAATTTCACGTTCACATATTTCTGCGGATGCTTTTTAATGTCTTCTATCAGTGTATTCAAATTCTGAATTGTCGCGGTGATACTATCATGC
>CAYUVM010000589.1:0-3477 GCA_964447935.1 uncultured Cytophagia bacterium
CGCTCACCGGTTTTATGACGAAAGCCGATTATGACAGTGTGGTGCAAAGTATGCGGCTGGCCAACGGGCTGATTTGGTCGCTGCCGATCACTCTGCCCGTCGCTAAAAACGTCGCCGATGATCTGCGTGTCGGCGAAGAAATCGCGTTGATTGAAAACAACGGCGCTGCCAACGGCAGCGCCACTATTCTCGGCCTTATGAAAGTCGCCGAAAAATTTACTTACGATAAAACCCGCGAAGCCCAGGAAGTTTATCGCACCATCGAGACCGCGCACCCCGGCGTCGCCCGCGTCATGAGTCAGGGCGAAATTTGTCTCGGCGGCGAAATTTGGCTGGTAAACCGGCCCGCTAATGTTATGTTTGCCGACGCGCGCCGTGATCCGGCCGAAACCCGGCGCATTTTTCAGGAACGCAACTGGCGCACCGTCGTCGGCTTCCAGACGCGTAATCCGGTGCATCGCGCGCATGAATATATCCAAAAATGCGCCATGGAAATTGTCGACGGCCTGCTGTTGCATCCGCTCGTCGGCGAGACTAAAAAAGATGATATTCCCGCCGATCTACGGATGGAAAGTTATCAGGCGTTGTTGCAGGATTATTATCCCGCTAATCGGGTGTTATTGAGCGTCTTTCCGGCGGCGATGCGTTACGCCGGTCCGCGGGAAGCGATTTTTCACGCGCTGTGCCGAAAAAATTATGGCTGCACACATTTCATTGTCGGCCGCGATCACGCCGGCGTTGGAAAATATTACGGCACTTATGATGCGCAGAAAATTTTTACGCAGTTCAAGATCGAGGAACTCGGTATCACGCCGCTGTTTTATGAAAATTCGTTTTACTGCAAAGTCTGTAATGCCATCGTCACCAGTAAAACCTGCCCGCATGACAGCGCCCATCACGTTGTGCTTTCGGGCACACAGGTTCGGGAAATGCTTGGTCGCGGTGAAGCGCCGCCGCCCGAGTTCACCCGCCCTGAAGTCGCGAAAATTTTGATGGACGGATTACGGAATGGGGCTGCATGATTTTGTCGTGTAACGTGTAACGGTATATGTAATTAAAGGCTTTGTTAAAATAGGAAAATTTTTTCTAACTAAGCACGTTACACTTATCACGTTACACGAAAATTAAACAAACAACCTTGCATTATAAACTCAACGAAGGAACAGCATCATGACCTCCACATCTCGCGGTTGCACCATCTGGTTTACCGGTTTGTCTGGCGCCGGTAAATCGACCATCACCGAACAATTGGTTCCGCTGCTGAAAACGCGCGGCGCAAAAGTTGAAGTGCTTGATGGCGATGTAATTCGTACCAATTTGAGCAAAGGCCTCGGTTTTTCGAAAGAAGACCGGGACACCAATATTCGCCGCATCGGTTTCGTTTGTGATTTGCTGACACGCAACGGCGTGGTCGCCATCGCCGCGGCTATTTCTCCTTACAAAAATATTCGCGAAGAATGCCGCGCCATGATTAAAAATTTTGTCGAGGTGTATGTGAAAGTCTCGCTTGAAACCTGCATCCAGCGTGATGTCAAAGGCCTTTACAAAAAAGCGCTCGCCGGCGAAATTAAAGAGTTTACCGGCGTCAGCGATCCCTACGAGCCGCCGGATAATCCCGAAGTGATTTGTGAAACCGAAAAAGAGACGCCGCAGGAAAGCGCCATGAAAATCGTGCACCGACTCGAAGAGCTGGGTTATCTCGCACGGCGTGAAGGTGACGGCGTGTCAGCGAAGAGTGACATGAAGTACAATTTTGGCGAAGCCGCCCGCGTTTAGTTGGTTTGCTAAGGTTGGCCGGTCGCGGCATTGATGGCAGATTTTAAAATATCAACCGCGCCGCGGCCGGACAATCAATTTTTTTGCGAAGTTGCCTTTGCGTAACTTGCCAAGTATTTGCAAGAAAAGGAAAAGACACGATGAGTGGAATTTGCGGCGTCATTGGTTTGCCCTCCGCCTTAAATGCCGGCGAAATTTTGTCCGTTATGTCGAAACGTCTGCGCCATCGCGGCCCGGATGGCGTTATGTTTTATTCGCAGCAGGAAAACCGTGTGGCATTGGGGCATAATCAGTTGCAGGCATTTGTTCCGCGGGAGCGTAACGCCTCAGCGCAATTTTCAACGATAAACGGGCTGGCAATTGCAATCGACGGTGGTGTAACGAATCGCGGTACGGTGTCTGAGGCCCAAGCTGTGCAGGCGGCATACAATGCGTACGCAGACGAAGGTTTGGCTCGGCTCGACGGGCCTTTCAGTCTCGCGTTGTGGGACGAGTCACGGCGACGCCTCTTGTTAGCGCGCGACAAATTGGGCGAGAAAACGATGTATTATTTTTTCGACGCGGAAACCCATTGCCTCGTTTTTGCATCAGAAATTAAGGCCATTCTTGCATATCCCGCGATGCGCGCCGAATTGAATATGGATAGCCTGTCGCTGTATTTTGCTTTTGGCTATATTCCCGGTCCTACCACGTTGTTTAAAAATATTTTTAAATTGTTGCCTGGAGAATGCTTGCATTTTGCCGCCGGTGGCATTCCGGAAAAAAAGAAGTACTGGCATCTGCCGCGTATTGCCGATGGCGCGCATGATGAAGCGTATTGCATTCGCCATCTCCGTGAATTGTTTATGCACGGTTTGGAGCGCTATGTCAACGGCAGCCAGGATATCGCCGTTTTCCTCAGCGGCGGTATTGATTCCAGCATCATCGTTGCCGGCTTGCGCGAGTTGGGGGTGCCGCGCCTGCACACCTTTACCGTCGGCTTTCAGGGCGAAGCGGCCAGTGAGCAAATTGGTGAAGATTTGGAGTATGCGCGATTGGTCGCGGATAAATTTTCGACCAAACACCGGGAAGTCGTTCTCGGCGCCGGTCACACGCCCGGGTCGCGCTTGTTGCGCGTGGTGCAACAATTTGATGATTTGATCATGACGCCGAATATGTACAGCAAGGCGGTGCTTACGGAAACCGTTCGCGAAGCCGGCCTGAATGCGATACTCACCGGCTCGGCGGCCGCCGGCGCTTGCGGGGTGCATCGTAAATTTCTGGATCCCAAAAAACGCGCCAAGTTGCTGGAAAAAACGCAGGAGTGCGCCACCGATGAACAGCGCTACTATAAATTGCGCAGCCGGCTTTTTGATTTGGAAGTTCAGGCACAGTTTTTACGCCAACCGCCGCGCCTCGGCAAACAAGACATTTTAGAAGTGTTGCATCATTACATCGGAGATGTTAAAAGCGACGATTTCTTTCGGCTCTTTTTGTTCTCCAATTTGATGATCACCTCGACGGAAAAAACTTTGAAAGTTCTTGATCGCGTGGGCGCGCTCAATTCGGTGGAATTGCGCTCGCCGTATTTGGACCGCGCTCTGGTTGAGTTTTCCACGCAACTGCCCTCGTCATTTGACGGTGGACAAACTTACGTCAGCCTCAAAACGCATCTCAAAAAAGCATTTGCGAAAGAATTGCCCACGCAAGTTTTGGAACGGC
>CAYUVM010000590.1:0-3475 GCA_964447935.1 uncultured Cytophagia bacterium
TTATCACCAGTTCGACCGTTTCACCACTTTCAACCCGGCCATCGCCATCGCCGTTGGCAATACCGCCGATTTCATAAATCACATGCGAAAAATATTCGTGCGGCCCCGGCAGGAAATCTTTGTTAACCCAATTATTGCTCTCATCGGTTTCTCCAATGTCATTGTCCACATCAAGGGCCCCTTCAAGTCCAACCGGTCCCGCTGGCCAAATGAAAGAAGAACTGCACCATGAAGTCGTGCCGGTATTGCCGTCAATTCCGGTGGTGCCGGAACATCCGGAACCGCGAAAGCTGATTCTCCACTGCACGTTATTGACGACGACCGGCATGTCATTGCGCCAATCAAAATGAACATAGTACGTTTGGCCGGTGACCGGAATCTCCACCTCTTCGCCGGAATTGGGCCCCGTGCGCAGATAGATTCGCTCCGCCACCAAATCAGTGAGGCGGAAAGTGTAGTTGACCAAATTGTTATTTTCGTCGGTCTCGGCAATCGCATTTCCCGAATCCACAACTCCGCTCAACACGTGATCGGCGCCGGCAGGCCAAGTGATCGGCGAGCTACACCAAGCAATATAATTTGTTCCCGGAAGCGTCTGCGCAATTGTTACCGTACAGGCGCTGATGCCGTCCAACCTAATTTCAACTTGAAAATTATTGGCAACCGTCGTCCCAGCGTTAAAACCATCCATGTACGCATAATATTGCTGCCCGGCCTGAGGGTTGGAGATCAACCTGCCAAGAGAGTTCGGTTCCGTTCGCAAGAAAACCGTATTGGCGGTTAAGTCGATTTGTTGTCCAAAGCCATATTGTACGACTCCCAAAACCATCCACGCGGCAAAGAGAAAAACTTGTTGATACCGTTTCATAATTTTGCCCTTTCAAAAAAAAAGCTATCCCTGAGATAATACCGCTGTTTTTCTCAAAAATAAGAAATTTTATAACGGATTCTTAGCATTAGGAAATTGCCTAACAAAATAGCGCACGGCCTTGGTTTATCTAAACTGTTTATTTGATAATCTCCCGAAACCGGCCCGCGTGAAGGTTTGCCCAAAACGTTTCATAGTGTAATTCTGTGCGTAACAAATCTGCAAAATATAGACCAACCACTTTTTCAAGCGACGAGGGTATTTGTGTGGTTTCAATAATAAAAAAGTGATCGATAATAAAACAGCACAACGCCCTTAATGCCGAAAAGGCGTTGAACTCGGATTAAAATTGAACGTTGCCAATTCATTTTCGGCCAAAACCATAAAATTGGATTATTCTTTGACAGGTTTACCCCTCTGAGATATAACCAATACGGCGTTCAAAAGCAAGAGTCGTTGTCAGTTTAAAAAAAGCATTTGCTTTTTAACCCATTCTTTTTATACTGAGCAAAGGGAAAGGCAAAGAGCAAACGGCAAAAAGAAAAAGGCGAATTGCAATTATGACGATTTCGAAAAATATTGAACGGCTATACAGTTTGCAGGATAAAGCGCGACTCGGCGGCGGCGAGGCACGCATCAAGCAGCAGCATGATAAAGGCAAGCTCACGGCGCGTGAGCGGATTGACTTGCTGCTGGACGAGGGCAGTTTTCAAGAACTGGATATGCTGGTCCAGCATCGCAACCGTGACTTTGGTTTGGAAAAACAAAAATTTCTCGGCGACGGCGTCGTCACTGGATACGGTCGCATTGACGGTCGCCTGGTTTATCTGTTTTCGCAGGATTTCACCGTGCTCGGCGGCTCGCTTTCGGAGGCCTATGGCGCCAAGATTTGCAAGATTATGGATATGGCGATGAAAAATGGCGCGCCGGTGATCGGCTTGAACGACTCCGGCGGCGCGCGCATTCAGGAGGGCGTGGTGAGTCTCGGCGCGTATGCGGATATTTTTCTGCGCAACACGTTGGCGAGCGGCGTCGTGCCGCAAATTTCCGCGGTGCTCGGGCCGTGCGCGGGCGGCGCAGTTTATTCACCGGCGATCACCGATTTTATTTTCATGGTGAAAAATACCAGCTACATGTTTGTTACCGGGCCGAATGTCGTGAAAACAGTGACGCACGAGGATGTCACATTTGAAGAACTTGGCGGCGCCGAAACACATGCCACGAAAAGCGGCGTGTCGCATTTTCTCGAAGAAAATGAAATCGCCTGTTTAAAAAATATTCGCCGGCTCATGAGCTTTCTTCCGGCCAACAATTGCGAAGAACCTCCGCTTAAAAATTGCGCCGACCCCGGCAGTCGGCAAGAGGCGCTGTTGAACTCGTTGGTGCCGGAAAATCCCAACAAGCCTTACGACATCAAAGAGGTGATTCTAAAAATCGTTGATGACGGCGATTTCATGGAAGTGCATGAAAATTACGCCACCAATATCGTCGTCGGCTTTGCGCGGCTCGGCGGCCAGCCCGTGGGCCTTGTGGCGAATCAGCCCGCGAGTCTCGCCGGCGTGCTGGATATTGATTCATCGCTCAAAGGCGGGCGCTTCGTGCGTTTTTGTGATGCGTTCAATATTCCGATTGTGACGTTCGTGGACGTGCCGGGATTTTTGCCGGGAACGGAGCAAGAATGGCGCGGTATTATCAAGCACGGCGCGAAATTGTTGTATGCGTATTGCGAAGCTACGGTTCCGAAAGTAACGGTGATCACGCGCAAAGCCTACGGCGGCGCCTATGATGTGATGAGCTCAAAACATATTCGCGGTGATATTAATTACGCCTGGCCGTCGGCAGAGATTGCGGTGATGGGCCCACAAGGCGCCGTTGAAATTATTTTCAAAAAAGAACTCGAGCAAGCGCCCGATCCCAAAGCCGCTACCGCGGCGAAGGTGCAGGAGTTTCGCGAAAAATTTGCCAATCCGTACATCGCTGCCGAGCGCGGTTATATTGACGAGGTCATCGAACCGGCGGCCACACGCCCAAAGCTCATTACCGCGCTGCGCATGTTGGAAAATAAAGTGGACAGCAATCCGAAGAAAAAGCACGGAAATATTCCGTTGTAAAAAGTGGTGTTTTGGATTGATGAAGTGCTGGATCACTGGATTAATGGAAAAGCCAGCAATTCAAAACCCCAAAATCCAACGATCCATCAATCCCATACAGTCTTGTGACACGGAGTCAAAATTATGAACTTGAAAACCGCTATTAAAGACAACGTCACCATTTTGCGCCTGCAAGAGGAGCGGCTGGACAACATCGTCGCTGCGGATTTGAAAGCGCATTTGCTCGTGCTCATCGAACAGGGGCAAAAGGACATTCTCATTGATCTCGCCAAAGTCGATTATGCCGACAGCTCCGGCCTCGGCGCAATCCTGTTCGGCATTCGCCAGGCGCGGCCACTTAACGGTCGCGTCAAACTCATCAATCCCACTTCCCGTGTGCTCAGTCTTATTAAAATCGCCAAGCTCGACACCGTGATCGAAGCGGATGACGATGAACGTGAAGCGCTGGATAGTTTTAAAGAGTAAAGTTTGTCGTTGCCCCTTCAGGGGCTGGAGG
>CAYUVM010000591.1:0-3473 GCA_964447935.1 uncultured Cytophagia bacterium
AAGCCTCCGAAGTCTGGACGTATTACGAATTGAACCGGCAATTTTTGTTTTTTGACGAAACCGGTTACGGTGATTTTCGCATGGTTTATCCGCTGAGTATCGAAGAATATCTACGTTAAGGAAAATATGCCCGCGTTGTTAAAGCCGCCCCGGTTACGCCCCGGTGATGTGATTGGCGTTATCGCCCCGGCGAGCCCGATGAAACATGACCGGCTGGAAAACGGCATCCGTTATCTGGAAAGCCTCGGCTATAAAACCAAAGTTGGCAAAGCGGTTTACCGCGAACAGGGTTACCTCGCCGGCCGTGATCGCGACCGCGCCGATGATATCAATCGCATGTTTCGTGACCGGCGGGTGCAGGCGATTTTTTGCATTCGCGGCGGTTATGGCACCCCGCGGCTTTTGCCGTTGCTGGATTATGACGCCATTCGCGCCAATCCGAAAATTTTTGTGGGCTACAGCGATATTACCGCCATTCAACTGGCGATGTTGCAGCGCACCGGCCTCGTGACTTTTTCAGGCCCAATGGTGGCCTCGGAAATGGGAAAAGGGATTGATCCTTTTACCGAAGAAAGTTTTTGGCGATTGGTGACGCATCCCGAGCCGTTCGGCGAATTGGTGCGGCCAGCCGCGGGCCGTTACGATTTAATCTCGCGCGGTAGCGCCGCCGGCCCGGTGATTGGCGGCTGTCTCTCCTTGGTGGTGAGTCTGGTGGGGTCGCCCTATTTTCCCGAGACGGCAGGCAGCATTTTTTGCGTTGAGGAAATCGGCGAAGCGCCATATCGCATCGATCGCATGTTGACGCAATTGCGCGAAGCCGGTATTCTGAAAAATATTGGCGGTTTTGTGTTGGGCCAAATGACGGATTGCGTGGCGACTGATGATGAGCCGTCGCAAACACTCGATGATTTAATGCAAGATTTTATCAAGCCCCTGAAAGTTCCCGCGATTTCCGGCTTGGATTACGGTCACGTGAATGTCAAACACACGCTGCCTTTTGGCGTCCGCGCGGAATTAATCGCTCGCGGCACGCAATCGAAATTACGCCTGATTGAATCGGCGGTGTTGTAGTCTCGACCCCTTGTGGGTCGCTGTTCTAAAACAACGAGTATGGATTTTATAAGTGCCCCACAAGAGGGCAAGGCTACACTGAAACTCGCCGTTTTCGCCAGCGGTCGCGGCTCGAATTTTCAAGCCATTTTAGCGGCGATTGCAACGCAGCGCTTGTGCGCGCAGGTGGTGCTGTGTCTTGCAAATCGCGCGGATGCCGGCGCGTTGCAGATCGCGCGCGCGGCACACATCCCGGTGGCGGTGATTGAAGAAAAAACATTCGCCAACGCGGCGGATTATGCCAGCGCGTTATTACGCCCATTGGCGAAACATGAAGTGAATTTCATCGCGCTGGCCGGCTTCATGCGAAAAATTCCAGTTGAAGTCGTGCGGGCTTTTCGCCATCGAATTATTAACATTCATCCGGCATTGTTGCCGAGTTTTGGCGGCAAAGGTTTGTACGGGCATCGCGTACACGAAGCCGTGTTGGCCTACGGCTGCAAAGTTTCCGGCGCCACCGTGCATTTTGTGGATGAAGAATACGACACCGGGCCGCCGATTTTGCAGCGCTGTGTGGCAGTTTTAGAAAACGATACAGCGGAAACGCTCGCGGCGCGTGTGTTAGAAATCGAACATCAAATTTATCCCGAAGCGTTGCAGCTTTTTGCGGATGATCGGGTTCGGGTTGAAGGACGGCAGGTTCGTGTTTTTATAAAATAAAACGCATGTCAAAAATCCAACGCGCCCTTATCAGCGTTCATGATAAAGCCGGTTTGCCGGAACTGGCAAAATTTTTAGCGGCGCGAAAAATTGAAATCATTTCCACCGGCGGCACGGCGCGATTTCTCAAAGAGCAGGGCGTCGCCGTAACACCGATTGAGCAGATCACCGGCTTTCCGGAGATTCTCGACGGCCGCGTGAAAACATTGCATCCGAAAATTTTCGGCGGCCTGTTGGCACGACGGGAGTTGCCGGCGCATCTCGAACAGAGCCGGGTGCATAATATTCCGCTGATCGATCTCGTTGTGGTGAATTTATATCCTTTTCGCGAAGTGGTCGCAAAATCGGAGGTGGCACTCGCCGACGCGATTGAAAACATCGACATCGGTGGGGTGGCGCTCATTCGCGCCGCGGCAAAAAATTTTGCCCATCTCGGTGTGGTCACGAGTCCGCCGCAATATGACGCTCTGATGGCAGAAATGCAGAAAAGCGGCGGTGAACTCTCGGAAGCGACCCGACGCGATTTTGCGGTCGCGGCGTTTGCGCACACCGCGCAATATGATGCGGCGATCAACATGTATTTACAGCATGAAATCGGCGCCGCGAAATTACCAGCTTCATTCTCCATCGCGCTTGAAAAAATTCAAGATCTGCGCTACGGCGAAAATCCGCATCAGCGCGCGGCGTTTTATCGCGACAACTTGAGTCGAGAAAAAGGCATTGCCGGTGCGGCGCAATTGCAGGGCAAAGAGTTGTCGTACAACAATATTGCCGATGCAGACGCGGCGTTGATGCTCGCGCGCAGTTTCAGCGAACCCTGTGCGGTGATTGTAAAACATGCGAATCCCTGTGGCGTGGCCATTGGCGCGACGCTCGTTGCAGCCTATCAAAAGGCGAAAGCTGCCGATCCGGTTTCGGCTTTTGGCGGTATTATCAGCTTCAATCGCGAAGTCGACGGCGAAACCGCCATGGAAGTTGCCGAGCTTTTTGCGGAAGTGATTCTCGCGCCCGCCTTCAGTGTCGACGCGCAACGAATTTTGGCGAGCAAGAAAAATTTGCGGCTACTGATGCTAACCGAATTTCAAAAAAACGCGACGAGCCTCGAATTTAAAAAAGTCGCCGGCGGTGTGCTGGTGCAGGATCAGGATTCGCGGGTTGATGATGATAAATTTTTTAAAGTTGTGACGAAACGGCAACCCACCGCCGAGGAATGGGCGGCGCTGCGTTTCGGCTGGCAAGTAACGCGTTATGTGAAATCTAACGCCATGGTTTATTGCACCGCCGACCGCACCATCGGCATCGGCGCCGGGCAAATGAGCCGCGTCGATGCGTCGCTTCTCGCCATTGCCAAAGCGCAACGCGCGGGACTTGCGATTCAAAACACCGCCGTTGCCAGCGACGCGTTTTTTCCTTTTCCCGACGGTTTGGAGGCGGCAGCGGCGGCGGGCGCAACCGCGGTGATTCAACCCGGCGGCTCGGTGCGTGACGCTGCAGTGATTACGGCAGCGGATCGTTTGAATCTGGCCATGGTATTTACGGGGGTTCGGCATTTTCGGCATTAAAAATTTTTAACCAAATTATAAAACCGTGGCCGGCGGAACCGGCTAACCAATCAACCGGCAAACAGCCAACAACGACAAGGCAACCACGCATGGCTTTTAGTCTGCAAAGTTTTCTGAGCAATGATATTGCAATGGACCTCG
>CAYUVM010000592.1:0-3473 GCA_964447935.1 uncultured Cytophagia bacterium
TCAGGTATGCGGCCAGATTGTTTTAGTGAAAATTTTTCAGCCGGCGAATGCCATGGATGAATCGGCACTTGCGCGTTTTCATCAAGAGGCCGCTATCTACGCCAGTTTAAATCATCCGAACGTCGTCAAACTCGTCAAGTTCGGCGTCGCCGAGAGCCGGCTTTATTTGGCGTTAGAATTTATCGAAGGTCAAAATTTGCGTGCGTTTCTAGCGCAACGCAGCCCGTTGCCCAACGATATCGCGATTTGCATTACGCTTTCAATGCTGGCCGGATTGGAGGAAATTCACCGGCACGGCATCATTCACCGTGATTTGAAGCCGGAAAATATTATGATCGGCCACGACTGCGCGGTGAAAATTTGTGATTTCGATCTGGCGATCACGCGCGGCCGCGAGCCGTTGTTAAAAACTTTTGAAGGAAAGTCGGAGTTGTTTGGCTCCGCCGGCTATTTTTCGCCGGAAGCGATTTTAGGCGAGCCGGTGACGCCGCGTTCGGATTTGTTTGCCGCCGGCGTGGTGCTGTACGAAATGTTTGCCGGCACGCGCCCGTTTGTCGCGCCGACGGCTTCCGGCGAGATGAACGCGATCATCCGTTTGCCGCATCTCGCGCCGTCAAAACTCAACGCCGCCATTCCGCCGGAAATCGAACTGGGCATCAATCGTTTGCTGGCCAAATCGCCGGCCGAGCGGCCGGAAAGCGCAACTGCCATTCTCAACGAGTTCAAAGCAAGATTTGCGCTTCCTGAAAGCGCGCAAAAAAAGCAAATCTTGCAGCGTTTTCTCGCCGATCCGGCGCAATATCAAAGCGCGGATTTCGCGCGGCCCTTGCCAATGCCGGCGAAAGAAATACGGCATTCTGCATTACTTTGGCGAATTGCCGCGACGTTCGCTATTCTCGCGGCAACGGCTGTTATTGCTTACCAAAGTTTTTTTACGGGCGCCGAGCCGCAGCCGAATCAATTGACAGCCTCTCCGAAGCCGGCAACGTTGTCGCGCACGGATTCGATTTTGCAGGTGTTGCACCGCATGACGTTATTTGACAGCACCGCCTCGCGCCCCGAAGGCTCTAAAATTGAAGATGCCAAAACCACAAAACCCGCCGTGCCGGCCGCCGCAACGGCAGTTGCAGCGCCCTCACCAAAACAATCGCAGCGCACTCTCTTCGTGCGCAATACGCCGTGGGCTTATCTCTTTGTGAACGGCGATTCGATTGGGCAGACGCCGGCCGCCGAGCCGCTAACCTTCAAAGAAGGCGTTTATCAATTCGTTTTCAAAAAGCCACGGTTTCCGGCAATTTTTTACAACGTCGTGGTTGATTCAACCTCGGCGGATACGCTGTTCTTTTCATTGTGGGAACGCGTCGCGCAGTTGGAAATCAAAGTTCATCCGTGGGCGGAAGTTTTTATTGATGGCGTGAAAAAAGAGAACGCCGCAGAAGCGATCATTTATCTTTTGCCGGGCGAGCATCGCTTCAAGTTCGTTCACCCGCAAGGTGAGAAAAACGAAAGCATTTTTCTCCGCGCTGGCGAGCAGCGGCGCCTGGAAGTAAATATGTTTCAGCAGGCAAAGCGCGAATGAGTTTCTCTAATATGAAAGCACTTCGATCCCTCTGCCTCTCGATCATTCTCGCCTCGAGCGGATCTCTTGCCCAAACCGGCTCGACTGATCGAATGGTTGAAATTAAAAGAGCATTGCAACAAACGCAATTTCAAGCCGCGGCTAACCTGGCTGATAGCGCGATTGCAAACTTCCGTGATTACCTGCCGGAACAATTGGCAGAGATTCATGCGTTCCGTGCCTTAATTTTTTTTGAACAAAACAATCCTGTTCGTGCCGAAGAGCATCTGGCGTTGGCACTGCAACTGAATCCCTCGCTGCAACTTGATTCGGTTTTTTTTTCGCCTAAAATTCAAAGCCGGTTGGAACAACTCCGCCCGCAAATCGCCACGCTTAACAGCGCCGCGGCACCAGCGGTGCGTTACATCGTTTTGCCCGACCAACGTATTGAAGCGGCGTGGCGTTCTTTGTTCGTGCCGGGGTGGGGACAACGCTTCAAAGGGCAAAAAACCAAGGGGAAAATTTTCTCGATTGCAACTGTCGCTTTCGCCGGTGCGACGATGGCCAGCCATCTATTGCGCGGCCGCGCCGAAAAAGACTATTTAGCGGCAACCGCCGAAAACGAGATCGGCGCGCGCTACGACACATTCAATCGTTATCATTTACTGCGCAACAATTTCGCACTGGCGCTCGGAATCGTTTGGAGTTCACAAGTTTTGGATGCTTTGATTATTCGCGTCGAGCCGAACGCGGCGCGCGTGGGATTCATTCCCACCCTGCAAATTTCCCCAACCCAAGTATCGCTGCGCTTTTCATTATAAAACAAAACCCCACTATTTGATCAATCGCGGGTAATGATAAAATCACTGCGAAATTTCTCAAATCAGCGGGGAGGTTTGTCAAAGCCAATTATGGTGGCCTTATTTCATCAGCAACATGCGGCGAGTCGTCGTAAACGCATTTGCCGTGATTCGGTACAAATAAACGCCCGAAGCGAGCAAACGCCCAGATTCATCTCTGCCGTCCCAAATTGCAGTATGAGAGCCGGAGGCGAATTGACCATCGACCATAACTCGTACCCGTTGTCCTCGCAAATTATAAATTTCCAATTTCACCTGCGCTGTCTTCGGCAATGAGAATCGAATTGCCGTTTCTGGATTGAATGGATTCGGGTAATTTTGTTCGAGGTAGAATTTCGTTGGCATGTCGTTCAATCCAACCTTGTCGTTAATTCCAGTTGTAATGTTGCGGTAAAGAATGGTTCCATTATCTCCAACCGCCCAGCCATTGGCCGCATTCAAAAAGAAGACATCATTTAGTTCATTCGTTGTGCCGCTGGATTCGGTGGTCCAATTCAAACCGCCATTCACGGTTTTAAAAATGCCACCGCCATTTCCGACGGCCCAGCCCTCGTTTGAATTCAGAAAATAGGCCGATTCCAAACCGACCGTGATGCCATTATTTCTGGAGGCCCAGGAATTACCGCCATCATTAGAGTAACGCAGTACATCATTTTGGCCGGCGATCCAACCCTCCGTCGCATTTAGGAAAAACACGTCGTGTAAATCGCTTGTCGTCCCGCTGGACTTTTCCACCCAGCTTGCGCCGCCATTAATTGTAATTTTGAGCTTGCCGCCTTCGCCGACCACCCAAGCGTTTTGCGTGCCTTTGGCACTCATGCCGCGATAACGGGTCGTGCCAGTTTCCACCACCGTCCAGGTGGCGCCAAAGTTGATTGACCGCAAAATAACGCCATCGCGTCCGGACGCGTAAGCCATGCCGCCTTCGCCGAAAGCCGCCGCAATAATGTTGCTGCTGGTGCCGCTGGAAACTTGTGTCCAGTTGGCGCCGCCATTGGTTGTTCTAAAAATCCGGCCGTTATCGCCAACGATGAGTCCCGTTGATTGATCGAAAA
>CAYUVM010000593.1:0-3470 GCA_964447935.1 uncultured Cytophagia bacterium
GAAGCGACGGCGCATGACATTATCAAAACCGTGCACGCGCATCCAACGTTGACCGAAGCGGTGATGGAAGCCGCGGCTAATGCTTTTGGCGAGGCAATACATATTTAAGGCCGATGGTGCAAATGATCATGAGGCCCTGTCGCCAGAGGCCGTTTGGTTTTCGCTTAAAAACTGATTATATTACTGAATTGCCCTAATTTTCAGTGCATATAAATTGAGCGGGGCGCAGCTTGCTGGTTGGTTGGCAGTAACTAAGGAAGGTTTAAACGAGGAGTTTAGGACATGGCAAAGCACAAGATCGGCTGGCTCCCCGGGGACGGGGTCGGCAGGGACGTGATGGATGCAGCGCGAATTGTGCTCGACAAGTTAGGATTTGACGCCGAATATTATCATGGCGACATCGGCTGGGAATATTGGTGCAAGGAAGGCAATGCATTGCCGGCACGCACCATCGAGATGTTGAAACAAACCGACGCCTGTCTCTTTGGCGCGATCACCAGTAAACCCAAAGAAGAAGCGGAAAAAGATTTAATTCGTGATTTGCAAGGGAAAGGATTGGTTTATCAAAGTCCGATTTTGCAGTTGCGGCAGGAATTCAATTTGCACACCAATATTCGGCCTTGCAAGTCGTATCCCGGCAATTCGCTGAATTATCGCGATGACATCAACATCGTGGTCTTTCGCGAGAGCACGGAATGTTTATACGTCGGCATTGAGTTTCATCCGGTGCCGCCGCCGGTGTTGCAAGTGTTGATGGAATATCATCCCAAAGCGCGACGGTATCATGGCATGAATCCGAACGACATGGCGATCTCGACGCGCATCATGACGAAGCAACGTTGCGAGGGCATCGCCCGCAGCGCCTTCGAGTTTGCGCGGCGCTACGGCTATCGTTCGGTGACTGCGGTGGAAAAACCCAATGTGACGCGCGAAACCAGCGGCATGTTGTTTCGCGAAGCGCGCAAGGCGGCAAAACAATTCTCTGATATTGATTTCTATGAAGCCAATATTGACGCGATGTGCATGTGGTTGCTGAAAAATCCACAACACTACGGTGTGATTCTCACGAGCAATCTGTTCGGTGATATTCTCTCGAAAATGTGCGCGCAACTCGTCGGCGGACTGGGCTTCGGCAGCAGCGCCAACATTGGCGAGCGTTACGCGTTGTTTGAGCCGATTCACGGCTCCGCGCCGAAATTTGCTGGACAGCATCGCGTCAATCCAATCGGCATTATTCTCGCGGCGAAAATGATGCTTGATTATCTCAACGAGAGCGAGATGGCCAACGCTCTTGAAGCCGCCATTGCAAAAGTCATCCGCGATGGCAAAGTGCGGACGTATGATATGGGCGGCGTCGCCTCGACGATGGACATGGCGAAAGCGATTGCGGAGCGGATCTAACGTAACCCAGTTGGCCCGACTAGTTATTTTGAATACCTCACTCATGAAAATCAAAGAGGTTATCAAACTCATCGAAGTGGACGGATGGTATTTAGTCAATATCGAAGGCAGTCACCGTCAGTTCAAACATCCGACGAAGAAAGGCAAAGTAACTGTTGCGGGTAAGCTAAGTGACGATGTGAGGAAGGGAACGTTAAACAGTATTCTCAAGCAAGCTGGATTGAAATAAACAGAGATGCCTTATGGAAAAATATCTGATCGTTGTCGAAAAAAGCCAAACGGGATATTCAGCATATTCTCCCGAGGTGTTGGGATGTGTCGCTACCGGCAAGACGATTGACAAAACGCTGGCCAACATGAAAGCCGCTTTGCGCATGCATTTGCAGGCGCTGATCGAAGATGGGGAAGAAATTCCCCAACCGCGAGGCATTCAATCTTATGTGGATGCTGAAAGAGACTCCGCTGGCGAAGAATATTTTATCACACACATCGTCGTTGACAGCGTGTTGCCGGAAAAAGTTCTCGCGTAGTTAGCCTGCAACAAAACCAATTGGTGAAATATGGAAAGTTTAATTGCAGTGCTCGTCACCTTCGCCTTGATCGGCGCCACCGTCTTGCTCATTCTCGGATTGTCCTCATGGCTCGGGCCGAAGCGCAAGAATCCGATCAAAGATACGCCGTTTGAATGCGGCTGGGCGCCGATTGCGTCACCCGGCGAGCGCTTGAACATCAAATTTTATCTCATCGCCATTCTCTTTGTGCTGTTTGATATTGAAACGATTTTTCTGTTTCCGTGGGCCACGGTGCTTCGCGAACTGGGCCCGGCAGGATTTTTTAGCATGTTGACCTTTATCGGTGTGTTGGTTCTTGGACTCGTTTATGCTTGGAAAAGAGGTGCTTTAGAATGGGAATGAAAAGTGCTCTCGGCGGCGATAATTTTATCACGTCGCGGCTCGACGACGCAGTCGGTTGGGCGCGCAAATATTCACTTTTTCAATATCCTTTTGTGACCGCGTGCTGTGGCATGGAATACATGGCGTTGGCCGGCCCGCAATACGATTTGGATCGCTTCGGCGCCGCGTTGCCGCGCTTTACGCCGCGACAAGCCGACGTGCTCTTTGTCGTCGGCACCATTAGCCAAAAAATCGCGCCGATTATGCGCCGCATTTACGATCAAATGTGCGAGCCAAAGTGGGTCGTCGCCTTCGGCGTTTGCACCTGCACTGGCGGTTTTTATAACAACTACTCAACGGTGCAAGGTATCGACACCATCGTGCCGGTTGACGTCTATATTCCCGGCTGTCCCCCGCGTCCCGAAACCGTGCTGCAAGGTTTGATGCTGCTGCAGGATAAAATTCAGAAGCAGAAGCAGGAATACTAAAATATGTCTTTTCTCGAAAACATCGTCGCAAAATTCCCCGACCACGTTAAAATCGTTCCGCATCCGCGCGACGAGAATGTGCTGGAAGTAGAGCGCCATGCTTTACCTGCGGTATGTGCCTACCTCAAAAACGAGCACACGCCGCGGTTTAATTTTCTGATGGATTTGGCCGGCGTCGATTATTCAACGTTCGGCGCAGAGACGCAAGCTGCAGCATACACGGGCGCGGCTGATCCAGTGATCAAACCTGCGCCAGCAGCGGTGAATACGCGCCGCGAGCGTTATGAAGTGGTCTATAATCTTTTTGCGTGGCCGGAAAAATTGCGCCTGCGTTTGCAGGTTCCCGTTCCGGAACTCGCGCCGGAGCTGCCGACTGTGAGTCACTTGTGGAGCGGCGCAGATTGGTTCGAGCGCGAGGTGTGGGACATGTTCGGCATCCGCTTCAAAGGCCATCCAGACTTGCGGCGCATTTTGATGTATGAGGAATTTAAAGGCCATCCGCTGCGCAAAGATTATCCCATCACGCGCCGGCATCCGCTGGTCGACAATCAAAAGATGGCAGTGCAAAATCAAAACGGCCACCGCCCGGCGTTTCGGATCAAAGGGCCGCAGCATGGCGCCAATACGCAAGATATGCTGCTCAACATGGGGCCGTCGCATCCGGCCATGCACGGCGTCATTCACTTGT
>CAYUVM010000594.1:0-3465 GCA_964447935.1 uncultured Cytophagia bacterium
CAATTAGAAAAAAACTTACCTGCGCGCTGCTCCTTGCGTTGATACTCGGTTTCAGCGAAAAAATTTCCGCCGGCACAGCAGGTGCCGTATCTGGTTTTGTGCGTGATAGTGAAACCGGAAACCCTTTGCCCGGCGCGGCCGTTGTGATTGAGAACACCACGTATGGAGCAACTGCCGACAAACACGGGTTTTTTGCCATACGCAATTTACCGGTTGGCAGCTACACCCTCCGCGTCACGATGATCGGTTATATTCCCACCAAAATCACCGAGGTTGAAGTCAAAACCGACCTGACGACGCCAGTCAACTTTGCGATGGCGGCCCGCGCCTTACAGGTTGAACAGGAAATCGTCGTCACCGCCCCGCGGATCAAAATATATAAAGATGAAATTGCCAGTGTGCATTACATCGGCGGGCAAAATCTGTTCGTTTCTCTGCCGGTGCAGACCTTTCAAGACGCGCTGCCGTTGGTGCCGGGATTTGTCGCCAATCGTTTTCGTGGCGGTCGCGCCTCGAACACCCTCTATTTGATTGACGGACTGCCGGCGACGAGCATGCTCACACGCGACCTCGCTTTCATGGTGCAAAATTCCGCCATCGCGGAAATGGTGGTCCAAACCGGCGGGTTTAGTGCGGAATACGGCAACGTTTCCGCTGGTTTGGTTAACCTTGTTACTCGCGAAGGCCGCAATGACTTTGAAGGCAGCGCCCGCGTGGCCACGGATGTCGTGGGAGCAAAAGAAAAAGGCTACGAAAATACGCGTCGCGCGGAGTTTGCCCTCTCCGGCCCACTCATGCTTGCCCTCGGCGGTCCAATCATCGAAACGAATTACTTGATTTCCGGCGGCCTGAATTTAAGTGACACGCCCCAGCAAAAAGCGCTGCGCCAGGTGTTTCGTTCGCCGGTTTTATCCAATTATGATGTGAACGTTAAATTTGCCGTACGTACATCTAAAAACATGTATCTGCGGTTGCAAACACTCATCTCGGATTATGATTGGCGCAAATACGACGCGCAATGGGAAGGCCGGCTCTCGGCATTGCCCAAACGGCAAAATCATAATGTGCGGCTCAGTGCCTCACTTACGCACACGCTTAACAGTTCGACCTATTATCATTTCGATCTCGTGGGCATGACGCAACGCCGGCAAATTTTCGGCGACCCCTCTCCCGCCACGCCTTCCAATCTCATCGTCAAAAGCCCGGCGCTGGCCAACGCTTGGCCCGGCGCCACCGAACCGTGGCATGAACAGAGCACGGAGAAACAACTGACCGGACATTTCAGTTTCGTGCGCCAACTGCATCCGGTGCATCAATTCAAAGCCGGCGTCGAAGCGAATATTTACGATCTCGCGGTCAACCGCGCCCGCTACTTGCTCTGGCCAAACGTCGAAGATAAAACCACCTATGTTTACAGCCGCTACAACGATACCTTTCATCAGTTTCCTTTTACGTTTGCCAGTTATTTCAATCATAAAATCGAGAAAAGCGATTTTATCTTCAATTTAGGCTTGCGCTACGAGGCCTTCTCGCCCCATGCCGGAAAAACCCCGCTGGGCGGGGCTGATTCAACGGATATTTTCACGGCGGGCAAGGCGCGCGTGAAGCAAACGTTGGCGCCCCGGTTGAGCCTCGCCGTGCCGCTGGCCAGCAACGAGCATCTCTCGTTTAATTATGGCTGGTTCTATGAGTTGCCGCCGTTATATTATTTATATCTGAACCGCAGCGGCAACCAGGAGGCTAACCTGCCGTTGTTTGGCAATGCGGATCTGAAACCCCTGCGCTCACGCGCCTGGGAGGTGACGTACCGCCGCATCGTTTCGCCGCAAAGCATGTATTCGCTCACCTACTTTTATCGCAGCTTTGTGGATTTGCTTGACGCTTCGCCTTATGCGGTGCCAGCGGGCGGCCAGCTAAATGCCAGCAAAACGGTTCTGCGTTTTGAAAATCGGGCGCGTGCCTACACCAGCGGGTTGGAATTGTCCCTTAAACAAAATTTCGGCCACGGGATCAACGGTGCGTTGATGTACACATACTTGTTGAGCACCGGCACGGCTTCATGGCCCGAAAGCAACCTGCTCCGCCTCGCGCGCGGCGAAACGGCAACCGTTTCTCGCCACACCCCACTGGCGTGGGATCAGCATCACACCATCAACTACAATCTCGATTACTTAAATCGGCAAGGTTGGCTCGTCAGCGTCTTCGGTAAAATCAACAGCCCGGCAAAAGTCACCGACTGGCTGACTGGCCAGCAAAGCCAATTGGCGGTGCGCCATGAATTGGATGTGAAAATGGCCGCGCCCTTGCGTTTGGGCGGACTGCGCCTTTCGCCGTTTTTAGAAATTCACAATTTGCTGAATGGAAAATATTTAACCCCGGGCGACGGCGGACTTGACTTAAGCCAACCCAACTCTCTGCTGCGCACTCAGTTTGGCCGGCAAATATGGGTGGGAATAACGTATCGATAGATTGACTTTTTAAGAAAACAAACGCCGCTTGTTTGATAATTTCAACAAGTGGGGCGTTTGATTAGAAATGTGAATAGCCAGTAGAAAATCTTGATATAGAAGGGCACCTCCCCAAAGAGGCTTCCAGCCCTGGTCGGCGGCAGGGCTAGCATAACATTTTAAATATCGCCTCATCACATGCCAGTAAAAAAGCTATGCTTATTTTGTCAGCGCTTTTTTCATGGTAACAATCGAACCGATCATGCAAATTAAATAAACCGGCCCAACGTAAGTAAAGGCTCCGGCTCTGCTGATAAACAAAAGCGTGGCAACAATGGCAATAAGCCACAAAACGGTGATGGTGATGATGTATTTCATAAAATTCTCATCCTTTAAAAACATTTAAAGTTGTAACTCAATACTTAACCTTGTAAAAACTTAGGCGTTGGCACGCGCGCCGCGTTTCTGCTTTACCAGCCCTACTCGTCATCAAACCTCTGCTTGCATTCCGGACAAAAGCCGTGGGTAAAATCTGCTTCGGAGTGTTTGGCAATGTAATCTTCAAGGATATTCCAGTAACCTTGATCATCACGAATTTTTTTGCAGGAGGCGCAAATCGGCACCAGGCCGCGCAAAGTTTTGACGTTGGCTAAAGCCTCGCGCAGTTCGACAATGAGTTTTTCACGCTCGGCCTCGGCTTGTTCCCGCTCGATGAGATGGGCTTGCAGACGGATGACCAAAGGGCGGAAAATAAATCCCGCCATCAGCAGCAACACGAAAATCGTGATAACCAGCACCGTGCGTTCCAAACGCTGCAAGCGCAGAATCCCCTTTTCGCTCTCTCGTTGATACTGTTCCACCAACTCGTTCAGCGCCGACAACAACCCTGTGGCGCTAGCCGCAATATATTGCAAATTAGGGTTTTCTTGTTTAAGCTCACTCTCCGGCGCTTGCCCCAGGGCTGTAGAGGCGATCAAAAATTTTTGCACTTTCTCCCGCAACGAATGCGGCGGCGAAA
>CAYUVM010000595.1:0-3449 GCA_964447935.1 uncultured Cytophagia bacterium
AACCTCGAACAAAAGACCTCGGACTTTCTATGTTCAAAAACTATCTCAAAATCGCGCTGCGCAATTTGCTGAAGTACAAAGGTTATTCACTGATCAACATTTTAGGCTTGGCCGTCGGCATGGCAAGCTGCATTTTAATTTTGCTCTACGTGCACGACGAGTTGAGTTATGACCAGCATCATGAGCAGGCGGATCAGATTTATCGCGTCACGCGCGAGTGGTTTAACTCGGACGGCTCACCGAATTTGCACCTCGGCCATGTCGCGCCGCCGATCGGTCCGTTGCTCAAAAACGATTTTCCCGATATTTTGCAAATGGCACGAATCAGCGACGGCGGCAATCCTCTGCTCCGTTATCAAGACAAAGTTTTTCTGGAAGAACGCTTTTATTTTGCCGATCCCAACATTTTTGAAATTTTCACCCTGCCGCTGCTCCAGGGTGATCCCAAGAACGCGCTGACCGATCCCAACGGCGTCGTCATCACGCCGGCAATGGCGCAAAAATATTTCGGCAGTGAAGAGCCGTTGGGCAAAGTGCTCAATTTCGACAATCAAGCCGATCTCAAAGTCACCGGTGTGATGCAGGAGATTCCAGCCAATGCCCATTTTCATTTTGACTTTCTCGGCTCGATGAAATTACCGGAGCTGGTTTTCGGCGAACGGGAGTTTAAAAACTGGAGTAGCAATAACTACGCAACATATCTGCTGTTCCCGAAAGCTTATGCCACGGAAAGTTTTATTAAAGCCGTTCCCGCCTTTATCGGCCGCCATCATCCCGATGGCGAGAAGGCGATTCCACAGACCACACTGCACTTGCAACGCCTGACTGATCTTCATTTACATTCGCAGCTTGATTCCGAACTTGAAGCGAACGGCAACATCGTTTATGTTTACATTTTTTCGGCCATCGCGTTTTTTCTGCTGCTGATCGCATGCATCAATTTTATGAATCTCGCGACGGCGCGCTCGGCCAATCGCGCCCGCGAAGTCGGCTTGCGCAAAGTTGTCGGCGCCGAACGTCAGCAATTAATCAAACAATTTCTCGGCGAAACGATTGTGCTCGCGTTCATCGCGCTGTTGCTCGCTGTGGTTTTCGTTGAGCTGGCGCTGCCGCAATTCAATGCGTTTGCCGGCAAAGCATTGGCGCTGCGCTCACAAGGCGCGCTGTTCATCTTTGGCACTTTGCTCGGCGTCGCGTTGTTCGTCGGCATCGTCGCCGGCAGCTATCCTGCTTTCTTCCTCTCACATTTTCAACCTGTTGCCGTTTTGAAGGGGCAAAAAATCGGCTCAACTAAATCGCGCTTTCGCAGCATGCTGGTGGTTTTTCAATTTGCCATCTCGATTATTTTGATCGTCGGCATGGGCGTGGTATACAATCAACTCGAATATTGTCGCACGAAAAATCTTGGTTTGAACAAAGAGCAGATTGTCGTGCTGCCCGTTAACTCTGGAGCAGAAATTGTACGGCGCTATCCCGATATGCGCAATCAACTTTTGCAGCATCCGCACGTCTCCGGCGTTGCCGCCTCGAAACGCGTGCCCTCGGGCCGTCTGTTGGATTCTTCCGGAGGCAAACTGCTCGACGGGGAAAAAAGCACGCCGCTGGAGTTTCGCATCGCCAACATTCGCGTCGATCATAATTTTATTCCAACCTACGGCATGCAAATGGCCGCCGGACGAAATTTTTCGACAGAATTTCCCACCGATTCCACTGAGGCTTTTATTCTCAATGAAACCGCAGTGAAGAAGATTGGTTGGGAGTCGCCCGAAGTGGCGGTGGACAAGCCGTTCGAATACGGCAGTCGCCGCGGGCGCATCATCGGCGTGGTGAAGGATTTCAATTATGAATCGCTCCACCAGCCGATCACGCCGATCGTCATGCTCATCGCGCCGCAGAGCTTCAACAGTGTCTCGGTGAAAATTCGCGCCGACCGCCCGGCTGATATTGCGGCGACGCTCGATTTTCTCAAACAAAAATGGCAGGAGTATCGCCCGAATTTTCCGTTCCAATATTCTTTCCTCGATGAGCGCTACGAACAGCTTTATCAAAGCGAGCATCGCCTTGGCCAGATTTTCGGCACGTTTTCCATGTTGGCGGTTTTTATCGCCTGCCTCGGCCTCTTTGGCCTCGCTTCGTACACCGCGGAGCAACGCACGAAGGAAATTGGCATTCGCAAAGTGCTTGGCGCCTCGGTGGGCAACATCGTTCTGCTGCTCTCCAAAGAATTTACCCGGCTGGTGATTTTGGCGACGCTGGTTTCGTGGCCGCTGGCGTATTACGCGATGAGCCGCTGGCTCCAGGAGTTTGCGTATCGCATCAATCTCCATCAACAAAGCGGCACGTTTCTGCTCGCTGCGGCGTTGGCGCTGGCAATTGCATTGCTCACGGTATGCTTTCAAGCGATCAAAGCGGCGGTGAGTAATCCGATTAAAGCACTGCGGTATGAATAAAGAAGTAATCTGTAACCAGTGAGCAGTATTCAATTAATACTGGTTACTGATCACTGATCACTGGTAACTGAACACTGGACTTTGACATGTTCAAAAACTACTTGAAAATTGCGCTGCGCAATTTGTTGCGGCATCGACTGTTCACAACGATCAACGTCACCGGGCTGGCACTCGGCGCGGCTTGTTGCGCGCTCATTGGTTTGTATATCCAACACGAGCTGAGTTACGACCGTTTCCATCGCGACCCTGAAAATGTTTTTCGGGTGCTGGTGGAAAGCACCGGCGAAGAGGGGAAGTCTTTGAACTCGACCACGCCGCGATTTCTCTCTACAACGTTGGCCGAAACGTTTCCGGAGATCGAGTCCGCGACGCAATTTCGTTTGATGAACAAAACCATCGAGTATCACAACAAAGAATATCTAGAAACGCGCCTCATATTTTCTGATCCCGCTTTCTTTGAAGTTTTCACTTTTTCCTCCCTTCAAGGTGATTTGTCCAAGGCATTAGCCGAGCCGAATGCAGCCGTGCTGACGAAATCCTTTGCCCGCAAAATTTTTGGGGAAGATGATCCCGTGGGCAAATCGTTTGTGGTGCGGCTCAATTCCAGAACAACGCCCCAGGCCGAAATCAAGGTTGCCGCGCTCATGGAAGATGTGCCGAAGAATGCGCATTTCAAATTTAACGCGGTGCTTCCTTTCAGTCTGCTGACATCACCCCAAACTCGAATCGGTGCCATTTCCTGGAATTGGTTCGGGGAGAAAACCTACATACGTCTCAAGCCGCAAATTGGCCGGCAGCGTGTTGAAGAGAAGTTTCCGGATTTAGTGCAGCGCACGGGTGGCGAGCAGAGCAAGCAAAAACTCTTGTTGCAGCCCCTCACCGACATTCATCTTGCCGCCGCTATTCCGTTTGATGACGTCGAGCAGACCAACGTGCGAGATCTCTATGTTTTTGCCGGCATCGCGTTGCTCGTGTTGGTGATCGCGTGCATCAACTACA
>CAYUVM010000596.1:0-3445 GCA_964447935.1 uncultured Cytophagia bacterium
GGCGCCCAGCAGGTGGTTATCTCGTGGTATCCCAATGCTGAATATGATCTTGCCGGTTATGACGTTTATCGCAGCAACACAGAGCGCGGGAGTTATTTTCGCATTGGCACAACCCGCAGCACCAGTTTTGTCGACCGCGAGGTCACAAATGGCCGGACATATTATTACGCCGTCGCCGCGTATGATAATGCCAGCAATGCCAGTGAACTGAGTTATGATCTGGTTTTCGACACGCCGCGCCCGGCAGGTTATGGCAGCCGGCTTTTTGATTTCCGTGCGATTCCTCAAACTTCGGCTTATAGTTTTGGCAATTATCGCGTGCAGGATTATCGTGCTAGCACCTCGGATGTTTTCTTCGAGTATCACGCGACGAGTGGCGGCCTCTTTATCGACGTTGCTAATCAAGATACTGACATTCAGGATTTCGGCTATACTGATTCGCTGGATGACATTGACTACGCGCCGGAAAAAGGCTGGTCGCCGCTGGGATATGTAGAAGCCATTGTTGGCCACTCCTACATCGTGTGGACGGCAGATAACCACTACGCGAAAATCCGCATCACCGCGGTGAGCGCGAGCTTCGTCGAGTTCGACTGGGCCTATCAGGTTTCCGAAGGCAACCCCGAACTGAAACCACATCTCGAAACGCCGGAGAAAACGGCGCTACTGCAGCGGCTTGGCATGGGCCTTACGGCTAATTAAAAGCAAAATATGTTGCCAAGCGTTGTTACCATGTTTCAAACAAAAATGACAAGGCACAACGATAACGCGCAAAACAGTTTTTAAAAAATGTTGCAATGATCTTTCCCCAAATCGTTTTGCCAATTTCAGAGATAGAAACCAGTTTGGAGATTTATATGAAAATTCTTCATGCACTGCTTCATCGCCCCGCTCAAAATAGTTTCATTCGCTTTTTACTTATCGCCGCTTGTTTCTCTCAACCTGCGTTCGCCCGTCATTTTGACGAGGTGGAGCTTAAAGTCTGGTCGGCGCAAAGTTTTGCCGATCCTTTCTGCAGCGATGACCCCATTGATATTTATTTTCGTGTCAACCGTCCAAGTTACATCACAGTTTATCAAATCAACCCATGTGGAGGCGTAGATATTTTGTACCCGCTTTCCGGGCATCGTTGGCACGCCGTCTATCCGGGACGCACCTATCGTTTGGCGGAACTCTCGGCGGATTTGGACTTTTTTTACGACGGTATTGAAGGCAACGCTTATATCGGCGTGGTGGCGACCCGCCAGCCGATTGATATTGTGCCCTGGCTTGAAGCCGGTTTTAGAGACCAAGGTTTGGTTTTTGGCCGGCCCGCGCGGGCTACGGTAGGCGTGGATTTTCGGCTGGTGTTGGATCGTGTATTCGCGGATGTTCGTGTCCGCTTAGGTTCGGTTTGCGCCTCGACGCAATATATCGCCCCCATTTATGTTCGCCCCCGCGTGGCGGTGCGCCGTCCGCCGGTCGTTATTTGGCCGGAACCGCCGCGGCACAAATCGTATCCGCCCAAATGGGGACACCGCGATGGCAATTACGGGTACCGGCCACCTGCTGAACCACAGGAAAAGCGCCCACTTCGCCGGCGCGGCAACGAAAGTTCTGATGAACGCGACCGCATTCCCGATTCAAAGAAACCACGTGAATCCGAGCGCTCGCCTTCCGGCGGATACGTTGATAAACGCACAGAGGTTGTGAAGGGGAAACCTGATGCGCGAGGCTCTGGAAGTGGTGAGTCGTCAAGTGGTGCGGAGCGGCGAACGAAGAAACCGCGAAACTAACCTGTTATCAAATTGTGGCGAAATTATTTTAGGATGAATGATTTTGCCACAATTATTTTGCGCGCAGATTATTCCACCTCACGACGCTTCATAGCTGAATTGTTCGATAATGTTGAGCACTTGCGGCAGATTCACGATATTTTCCCAGTGAAAGAGAGCGACAGCGCCGATCTTGCGGGTCTCAAAAGATTGCAGCATGAAAACGAACTCGTGCAAATGATCTTCGCTATAAGCCGTGAGATCAGGAAAGTCAAGCTGCGGAAAGAGTGAATATTGATAAGCGGCCAGTTCATCCAGCACGGCCAACGGCCAAGTGGGGGATTGGCCGTGTTCGTATAAAAATAACTGCGGCGAAACTGCGGTCACTAATTTTTGCATCGCTTCCAAATGAATGCCGGTTAAACGGCGCAGCCGTTCCGCGAAATGCGGCGTTGCCACCGGCGGCAGCTCCAGCAGCAGCGACGGCGCGGCCTGCGATTGGCGCGAGGCTTCTTCAATATCGGCCAGCATGTTAATCATCTGCTCACAACGAAATGCAAACCAGGCCTCAATATCTTGCGCCGGGTTAACCAGCCCGGCGCGTTCGGTAAATTCTTGACGGCAGGAGGGGCACATGCAGAACGTCGGCACTTGTGAACCCATCTCCGTCCACGCTTCGGCAGCCGGTAGAAATGGGCACCACAGAAAATTCACTAAGGCCAACGCCGGCTTTAAATTCTCGATGGCGCCTTCGATCAGATGCACGCGATGCTGGTTGTAGTCAAAGTGGCTTGGACAAATCGGCCGATACCAGAATTCTTCCGGGTAGGTTTTGCCCTCCGGACTTTGGGGGCGAAAGGACGGGACGCGCTCAAACGTGTCGCGATCATTGAAGGTGGGGAATTCCAAGGCGAAGCCGAGTTGCTTTTTCGCGCACTCGTCACGCAACGGTTGCAAACTCCAGGGATTCAGCTCCGGATCGAATTGTTGCGTAAAAAAAATGCGCGCGCCCTGAAATGCCGGCACGATTAAATTCTGAATGCCTGCCGCCGCGATCTCATCGGTGAGCTGGTCAAAATTGCCATGATAACGCTCACCCCAGATCGTGCGCGGGTACACTTTAATGGCAAAATTCACGAGACCTTCCTGTCATAAAACCCTGCAGGCAAAAAAAGTGCAGGCCAATCGAGGTTTTAGCCTTTACCACTTCCGGTTAATAAAAAATTGTCCACAGCACGATTCCGGCGCCAGCAGAAAAAACCACCACGGCTGGCCAGCGCTGCGGCCAACTCGTCTTCTCGTTCATATACCAACGGAAACGCACCACACCCCATGAAATCAACAACAGCGCGGGAAAAATAATAAAACGCGTGCTTAACCCCACCAGCAAACAGAATACCGCCCAAATCATCCATTTTTCCATTGAAGAAAAACCACGTTTTTCTTGTCCGCTTTTGAGCTTGGCGAGGTCAACGGGCGAATGCAGATGAGTTTTGGGGACGATTTCAGATGGCATATTCTTTTTCACACCATGAAGCACACGGAGGAACGAAGAAACCGCAGGGGTTTGTGTAAATACGGGAGGTTGCCTGCCGACTTTCATTTCATCTTTGGCATCGAAAATCGGGCTCAATTGGTGCCGAGGGCCGGGCTCGAACCGGCACGGCCATGTTATAGCCACGGGATTTTAA
>CAYUVM010000597.1:0-3444 GCA_964447935.1 uncultured Cytophagia bacterium
CACGTTTAAATTCACTGCGTATGCATTGCCGTTCCGCGTGCCGCGCAATTGAATCTGCGGGGTGTAAGTGCCCGCCGGCATCGCCGCCGGAATCGAGGTCAACGCAAAAGTCAAAGTCGTGTCGCCCGGGGCAATGCTTTTCACCGGATTATTCGCATCAAGAGTTGCCTGAAATGTAGTGGCGCCGTTACTGAACAAAAATCTCGTGTTGGTGGGATCGAGCAACACCGTGGCGCGGTTCGCCCCGTTGCGCACCCGCACCGTGAAAGCATACGAGGTGTTGTTGTTCACGATATCCGGCAACATGCTGTTCGCTATGTACGAAACGTTCGGCAACTGCTGCACCAGCACGGAGCTGGCGTTATTCGTCGTCACGCGTACGACGTCGCTATTGGTTTCCGTGACGCCGACTTTGGCCCACAAAAATGCCGTACCGTTCGCGCCGCCGGTGGTGCTGATCACGAATCGCAAACTGTCGGTGGTGTTCGCGCCGAGATTGGCCGAACCGGAACCGAGCCAGCGCGGTTGTTCGAGCGCGACGGTGTAATCATTTTGAAACGTCGCGCCGATACGGAAGCGCAAATTCGTGGAGTCGGGGTTCAACGCGGTCAAGCTGCCGCCATTGTTGCGTGCCACCACGATCACGTTCCATGCATTCGTTTGCCCGACCGAAACCGCTGCCTGCGAAGCGCGCACGCTGAGAATGCTCAATGCCGAGGGCGTTTGCACATTCACCGTTGTGTTGCTTGCATTGGAATTGAGCAACTGCAAACTGTTGCGATCGCGGCCTTTCAGGGTCAGCGTCACGTTTTGATTGCCGAGCGCGCTGCCGGTTTGCGTCACCAAAATAAACAATGAATCAATTTCGCCGCGCGAGAGAATCGAGTCGCCCGTGGCAAACGTTGCGGGTTTGCTAAAAGTATAACCGGCGTTGTTGCCAATCGAAATTTTGATGGAGTCCGGCGAGGGATGCAAACGCAACTCCGCCTCGCCGTCGTTGCGCACCACGGCTTTAATGCGCCAATCCTTCGCCATATTTTGCGTCACCGTCGCTTGCGAAAGCTGCAACGGTTCGATGCGGAATATCGGCGCGGACTGCACTTCGACTTGTCCCGTGCCGCCGTCATTGGTGTTGTCCAGCACAATTTGATTTGTCGGGATATCCGTCGCTTCCGCAAAACCGGAAATCGTTGCGATGCCGCGCGTATTGCCCGTGCTCGTGACGACGAAGGTCAAAGTGCCCAGCGCACCGCCATTAAGCGTTATGCCGCCGCCGTCAAAAGCGGTCGGGTAAGTAATCGTATATTCCGGCGTCACATTCTGACTGCCGATGGTCAAACGAATAAAGGTTTTGGCGGGATCGAAATTCAAACGAATCGGTGAGGTGCCAGCATTTTGCAGCGCCATTTGCGCTGTCCACGTGCGCGTCGCGTTTGCCATGCCCGCGGTCACCTTGCTTTGCGACGGCGTGATCGAAGCAATACGGAAGGCATTGCCCGCCACCACCGTCCACGTGTGCGGGGTGGCCGCCTCGAGATCGGAAATTTGTTGATTCGAGTTGCCGTCTTTTCCATACGCGCGCGCATCAATCGCCACGAGACCAAGCGTTGCCGCCGCGCCAACGTTCAGCGAAAAAGTATAGTCGCCGGTCGCGTTCGCCGCAATACTTGCGGGGCCAGTGGGCGGCGCAATGAGATAATCCGCGGTAATATTTGCCGGACCTTGTTTGAAAACCAGACGCACGCTGTCGACATTTGCCAACGCGGCTCCGGCGTCATTCGCAATACGCACGATGACGTTGCGGTTGAGTTGGCCCTGCGCCACCGTGTCGTCCGCGGAAGTCGTGAGTTGAATCGTCAACTTTGCCGGGCGCTGCACGATCCACGAATCGGTTTGGCTTGTGCCGCTGGCGCTCACGGCGACTGCGCCAATCGTGCCTTGTGCCGAGCCGTTAATCGTCACGGCTTCCGTTGTGGCGTTGTTATTGACCGCCACAATAAATGAAAGCGTTGTCGAAGCGTTGGCGGCAAGCGTAATTGGCGTCGGCGTTTGCAACGTGACGACATAATCCACATTGCGATTGGCCGAGCCAATAAAATCCAGCGCGCCAGTGAGGTTGGTGACGGTGGCGGCGCTGAGGTTGCGCACTTGCATGCTTACCGTAATGCCGCTTTGACCCTGCGACACAGTGGTGGGTGCGGTCGAAATATTTTCAATGCTCAAACTGCCGAGGCTGATCGCCGTGGAACCGTTTGCGGCGCCGCGGCTACCGGTGGCGGTAATCGTGGCGAGGCCGCCGGTGGTGCCGGCGCGAAAAATAAAACTCAACCGGCTTACCGGATTCGTCGCAATTTGATGGCCGGGCAAAGGATCGGCGTCCGGGGTGGTAATGACGCCCAACGCCGGGTTGACCGTAATCGTAAATAATTTGCCGCTGCCGACATTATTGCCGTCACCGTCTTGAATGTCGCCGCTGTTGATTGTCGAAGTGGCATTGCCGTCGGCAGCGAGCGCATTCGGATTCGGCGTCAACGTGATCGCGCCGCTCGGCTCGCCCGGCAACACCGTGATCGTGCCGGTGCTGTCTTTGATCGTCGGCGAGTACGCGCCGATGAGGAGGCCGTTCACCGAATTATCCGGAGCCGCGAGCGTTGGTGAAAAGGTAAATGACGTCCCCGTGGCGGAAACCGGCGGCGCGAGGTTGCCGGTACTCGTCCAACTCACGGACACTTCGCCGAGATAGTTGTTGCCGGCATCATAGCCCGCGGCGTAAATCGTCATTTGATCGTCAGCGGTGATCGTGGCATTGCCAATTGGCGCGCCGGCATTTCCCGGCAAGTTGCGCAAAATAATTCTTGCCACGCTGCTGGTCGTCACGGTAATGACGCCGGTGTTGTCTTCGAGTGTGCCATCCACCGCGCGAATCGTGGTGTTGCCTTGCGCGCCGGCGGTGAAAGTTGTGGCAATGCCGGAAACCGGATTGAGCGCGCCAATTGGATTGGTCAAACTCCAATTCACGGACCGATCAGCAATATAGTTATCGTCGCCGTCAAAGCGAGCGGCGTGAACCTGCAGCGTGCCACCGGAAGGCACCGTGGCGGCGTCGACTGGAGTGGTGGGACCGGAGGGGCCGGATAAAATCTTGATCTTGCTGGGTGCGCCGGCAGTCACCGCAATCGTTCCGGTCTCATCAAAACCAACCGCGTGCGTCGCGCGAATCGTGCCGGTCGCGGGCGCCAGCGTTGGCGCAAAGGAAATAGTCTGGGCGCCGGTCACCGAAACCGTGGGCGACAATGTTCCGGCGCTGGTCCAATTCACGATTTGATCGCCAACGTAATTGGTGTCGGCGTCAAATCCGGCGGCATGCAATTGCAGCACATCGTCTGCGGTGATGGACTTCGCGCCAAGATCCGGCGCGTTGTTGCCGTTCAGGCCTTCAATCAC
>CAYUVM010000598.1:0-3431 GCA_964447935.1 uncultured Cytophagia bacterium
GCCACTCGCGGATGCGACATAACCTCTCAATTTTAACTTTTAAAGATAAATATCTTGCAGTAGAATGTCAAAGGTTTTTTAGATGGTGGGTGAACGCGAGTTTCCTGTGCGGGTTTTCGATTAATCGGGTTTCAACGCAAAGGGCGCAACCTCGGAATCGGTTGTCAACGGGAGGGAAAACTCAAATGTGGTGCCGTGATTAGGCGTGCTGTTAAAGTGAATTGAACCCCCGGCTGACTCAATCAAATTTTTTGAAATTGATAAACCCAATCCCAAGCCGCCGGTCGAACCTGCGTTTTTTGTGGTGAAAAACGGCTCGAAAATTTGCGTATGAATTGCTTCGGGAATGCCACATCCCTGATCGGCGACCTTTATCAAAATAAAACCATCGCGCGTGATGGCGTGTACCCGGACTTCGCTTTCTACTGGAGAAGCTTCCACAGCGTTCTGCACTAAATTAAACAGGATTTGCCGTAACATGGGTGCGGATTTTATCTTTACATCCGCGACCGCTTGCATGTCAATGGCAAGCCTCACCTTGCGCTCATTGGCATTGGATTGAATAAGTGTGATCACCTCGCGAATGGCATCGCTAACCGGCAACGCGCGTGGCATATTTTCTTCCGGCCGGTAGAGATTATACATCTGATGCACAATGCTGGCAACGCGCTCGATCTCTTTTTGAATGCGCGGCACGTATTCATAATCCGGCGCGTCCCGTGGAATGTAATCTTTGATGAGTAAAAAAGAATTTTTTATCCCCGCCAGTGGATTGTTGATTTCATGAGCAATGCGCGCTGCCATGCGGCCGGTAGCGGCTAACTTCTCATTTTCCCCGCGTTGGCGTTCCAAAAGCTGAATCTGCGCCGTGCGTTTTTGCACCAACGCTTCCAGTTCTTCATTGTGCCGGCGAATTTGCGCTTCGGCGCATTTGCGTTCAGTGACGTCACGGAAAACCAGCACCACGCCGATGATCTGGTTCTGCTCGTTGCGGATCGGCGCCGCGCTGTCATCAATCGGCGTTTCCTTTCCGCCCTTGGCAATCAGGATGGTGTGATTGGCCAAACCGGTCACGATGCCGTTGCGCAATGCTTGGGTGGCCGGATTCTCCACGGTGGTGCGGGTTTCTTCGTTGATAATGTTGAACACTTCATTTAGATCTTTGCCGGCCGCTTCTTTCTCCTGCCAGCCAGTTAATGATTCCGCGATGGGATTCATAAAAACGATTTTACCGTGCGCGTCCGTGGCGATGACGGCATCACCGATGCACTTCAGGGTCGTGGCAAACCACTGCCGGCTTTGGCGCAACTCGCGCTCCAATTTATGCCGATACAAGCCCATTTCAACCGTGGTGTGCAGTTCGCGCTCTTCAAACGGTTTAAGCACGTAGCCGTACGGCTCGGTGAGTTTGGCGGCCTGAAGCGTGCGATTATCCGCATACGCCGTGAGAAAAATAACTGGGATGTCGAACTGTTGATGAATTTCTGCCGCGGCTTTGATTCCATCGATTTCGCCGGCCAGCATAATGTCCATGAGCACGATATCCGGCGCCATCTGTGGCGCTTTTGCAATCGCTTCCTCGCCGGTGGATAGAACCGCGGGCACCTGGTAGCCCAGTTTGGTCAGGCGGTTTTGCAGGTCGAGAGCAACAATGGTTTCATCCTCGACGACCATAATTTTTGTAGCCGATGGTTTTTTCATGCAGGTCTCATCCTTTTGCTTTTTCCACTGGTTTGAATTCAATCCGAAATTGGGTGCCGTTGCGGTGATAATGCGTAATTTTGCCGTTGAGTTGCTTGACCAGCGCCATCACCAGTTGTAATCCCAGCGAAGTGCTTTGCCGAAAATCGAAGTTCTCGGGAAGTCCAACGCCATTGTCTTTAACGCTCAAAATCAAACCGTCCTCGGCGCTGTGCCGCCGGCCGTTTTTGCGATGAAAGTCGATCGTGAGGTCGCCGCGTTCTCTTTTAACAAAAGCGTGCTTTAACGCGTTTGACGCCAGCTCGTTTATGATCAGGCCGCAAGGAATGGCGGCATCCAGCCCGAGCGTAATGTGTTCGATATTAAGCCGCAACGCCACTGCTGTCACCATGCTGGCATACGCCGACATCAAATGATTCGTCAAACTTGGGATATATTCCGCAAAGTCGATCTGCGCCAGATCTTCAGTTTGATAGAGTTTCTCGTGAATCAGCGCCATCGAACGAATGCGGCCTTCGCTTTCTTTAAACAGGCGCAGCATTTCTTGATTCTGAATATAGCCGGCCTGCAAGTTGAGCAGGCTGGAAATCACCTGCATGTTATTCTTCACCCGGTGATGAATTTCTTTCAGCAAAACTTCTTTTTCATGCAACGAAATTTTAATTTGTTCTTCCGCCTGCTTGTGTGCCGTGATGTCGGAAAAAGTCCAGACGCGGCCGATACTTTCGCCGTTCACCAATTGCGGTTTAGAGGAGCGCTCGAAAACGCGGCCATCTTTAAATTCGAGGATATCGTAACTTTCAGCGTCAGGCCGGCTGTACAGTTCCATCACTTTGTTGATGAAAACGTCCGACTGCTTCAATTGATCGAGCACAAAATTCAGCGCTTCGGCATCATCTTTGGTCGCCAGCACCGCCGGCGGAATCCGCCACGTTTCGACAAATTTTCGGTTGTAGCTAGAAATCTTGCCGTCGCGGTCCACCACGAGAATGCCGTTGGAAGTTGAATCCAACGTGGCGCGCAACTGCGAATTTGTCTCAATGAGTTCTTGTGAGCTTAATTCCAGCGACCGCTCGACCATGCGGCGATCATCATCGGATTGCCAGTAAGCCGTATTAACCGCGGTGATAAAACCCTGCAAGTTCTCCGGCCCGGCGCCGGGGGAATGGCGCTTCAACTGGCGGGCGAGCAAACTATGTATCTTCTCCACAGCTCAATTCTCCGACCAGGTCGTGATCGTCATCGTTTGGTTATGTAATTCACAAGTCGCGTTGGGCGTGAAAGGTGAAATTTCGCCGTAAGAATAAAAACCCGTTAAGGCGGTTTTGGCGCCCAGCACCTCGTGCACGCTTTCCACTTCTTCTTCAATGCGTTGTTTGAGCACCATTTTCCGGCCCACGCAACTGATGAGAATGGCAAGCTCCGGCGAAGCCGAGCCAATGGCCTCATAACTGGTTCTGGCAGCGCCGGAAGCCCCGTCAATCAGGCGGTCAAAATTGGCTTTCATCAACTGCACATACGAACCTTCGGGAACATCACCGGCAAACGTCATGCTTTGCTCTGCCTCATTGACCGCGAGCACGGTGCGGACGACGCCGGTTTTGCCGTTGCGCGTGCGCAGGCTCAGCGGAAAACGCAACCCCGCGGCCGGTAGCTCTTTCGCATGTTCGCCTAAATATTTGAGAGGTCGGGGAGTTTTTAGACACCCAAGACCTCGGATTTAATATTCC
>CAYUVM010000599.1:0-3420 GCA_964447935.1 uncultured Cytophagia bacterium
TAACGGCCGCGGCGCCGGACCTTCAAAGTTCACCGCCTCCATGGTAAAACCGCTGCCGTGGCACGGGCATTTGAATTTGCTTTCGGCCTCCAGCCAGCGCGGGGTACAGCCGAGATGCGTGCATTGCGCGAAGATAGCGTAAAAACCTTTGTCGGTGCGCACTATCCACGTACGGTAATCTTTCACCCACTTGGTGCTCACCGCGCCGACGGGATAATCGCCCGGGAAGCCGGCTTTGAAAACAGTGGAAGGTTCGAAGAGCACGCGTGGAAACATGTACCGCAACGAGCCGAGCAGCATCGTGCCGACAAAGCTGAAAAACGCCACCCAGCCGGCGCGCGAAAGAAAATTGCGCCGCGTCATCCAGAGGTTGCCGGTTTCTTCAATCGGTTTCGTGAGCGTCTGCTTGCTGCCGGGTTTGGCCGTGGTCGGCGGCGCCGGCGCAGTTGCAGTTTTGGGTGCAGGAGCCGCAGCCGGTTTGGGTGCGGGCTTTTCCGCTGCGGCAACAGGCGCTTTTTCCGCCGAAGCAGGCGTCTGCTCAGCGGGCGCAGGGGTTGGTTTCGTTTCTTCGGACACTTGGATCCTCCTTACAAAGCTAAAATCAATTTTAAATTTTCAATTGAAAATTTAAAATTGCACATTGTTCAAATCAAAACTTGTCAAACATTCTGCATTGTGCGCCTAAAGGCGCGGCTACGAAACAATTTTAATCCGTTCCATTGGTCGCCGCCGCGCCGCGACCGAGACTCATAATATAATTCCGCATGGCAGTGATCTGCTTATCATCATCGCCGCCGAGAATATCCGAGGGGCCATCCGCAGCGTCGGGCGTAGGATAAAACGTCGGCATTTTCGTGTTCGGCATCAATGTGCTCGCGTCGATCAACCATTTCGAAATCCATTCGGGATTCAAACGCTGGCGCGCTAAAGCCAAGTCCGGCGCCCAGCCTTCGGGCGGGCCTTCGGGTTTTTTGCTGCCCTGTTGATGGCACGACAAACAGTTCCAATAATCTTTTGAGAACAATTTCTGCGCTGCGGCGTTTTGCTCCGGCGTCAATTGATAGTCTTGCAAATACGAGAAACCCGCGGCATCGCCATCCAGCGCTTTGAAATAGGCAACGAGATCGTTCGCTTCCTGATCGCTCAACTCGAACGTCGGCATGCGCACCTGCAGCCACGGGCGAATTTGGCCGGTCACGGGTTTTTTGAGAAAACCAAACAGCCATTCGCTTTGCGCCTTCATGCCTTCGCCGATGAGATTGGGCGGCGCAAATGCCACCGCAGTTTCAGGGCTTTCGCCTTTTTTCTCCAACTGCGCCGCGATGTGCGCACGAATGTCGCCGCCGCGATTTTCCATCGTGTGACAGCCCTGACAATTATATTTGTAAACCAGCAGCCGGCCTTTGTTGATGTTATCTTCACGGCCTCCCCACGGCAGCAAATATTTGTCGCCGATCACGCGACCGTCCCACGAACGCAGCAACACCGCCATGGTCGTCGCGTCTTCTTCAGACATTTCAAAATTCGGCATGCGTTGCACGACGGCCTCGGTCGCGTACAAGCGCGAGTTCTTCATCTTGCCTGTGGTCCAGCTTTCCCACGTTTTCACCGCTTGTTTATTGGCGAGCGCGTCGCCGTAAAAAAGTTCTTCCACGGTTTTTGCGCCAAACTCGTTCAGTGAAACGGAAACGCGGCCTTCTCGCTCCATGCCTTTGATCGCGTGGCAACCGTGACAGCCGAAATTGCGAACCAACGCCTTGCCTTCGCTGATCAAAGCCGCGTCGTTCAAATCCGGCAGCGTCGTCGTGTAACCGGCGGGCAGGCTTTTGCCGGCGCTGAGCGTTTTGATGTACGCCGCAATATCCGCGGCTTCCTGGTCGCTCAAACGCAAATTCGGCATTTGCGTTTCGGGCGAAAAATGTTTCGGATTTTTCACCCAATCATAAATCCATTCTTCGGAACTTTTCAAACCGACCGTTGCCAAATCCGGACCGATATCATACGAGCGCCCGTCCTGCCGGCGCGCGCGCTCCTCATCGGTCGCGACATGACACGCGTTGCAGCCAACCGACGCGACCAATTCTTCTCCACGCGCACTGTTGCCGGCCAACGTTTTCTTGACGGGTTGCCAAGCTTGATCTTGCACCGAATACAAATACGCCGTCGTGGCCAGCGCCTCGCGCTCGGTGTACATTGCATTGGGCATGCGCGTGTGCGGGCGAAATTCTTTGTTGTTGCGCAGCCAGCCGTAAACGAAATTCGGCTGCAGCTTGTGGGTGATGCGATTCAAATCCGGACCAATGCGCTCGACGCTTTCATAGCCGCGAATTTCATGGCACCCGAAACAGCCCATCTCGAACACCATGCGTTTGGCTTTGTTCAGCTCGTCGGCGTGATCGGTGAGCAGCTCGCGGCCATGACATTTGTTGCAGCCGGCGGTGGTAAATTTGCTGGAATGCAGCGGATGTTCCCAGAATTTCACAAAGCCGTGCGCGAACTTCACGTTTTGCAGCGCGGAGCTTTGGCCTTCATGGCAGGGCGAGCAGCCGAAGCGCTCGACGGGATGAATCGCCAGCAGCGTGTCGAGCGCTGGGTGTGTGCGGAAACTCTTCTTCTCGACGTTCTCAAAGCCCTTGCGTGTCGCCGCGGTATGACAGCTTTCACAGCGATCGACGTTGTTGGTGAAATTGAGAAAGTTGTTGCGCACAAATTCCGGCATCACCACTTGCTTGATCTTGATGGGCCGCGCCTCGACGCGCGCCATTAAATTTTTGATGCCTTCGATCTCGGCGCGCATCTCTTTCATTTGATTCTGCGTGTCAGTCGCGGATTGGCGCAGTTCTATCAAGCGCTTGACCGCGGCGGCTTTGGCCGAGTCGGCGCGATCCCATTTGATTTTCCATTCTGCGGCTCTCGCATTCAACTCTTCGACTTTTTTGCCGCGTTCTTTATATTCCCCGCTTTCCTTGCCGCCGTGATATTCGGCTTCTTTAAAAAGGTAGTATTCCGCGTCAGCTTCGCTTTTAATGAACCGATACTGCTGGCGCGCCAATGCCGACGCGAGATCGGCAGCCGTGGAATCTTTATTGGCTTGCCGATACTCCTCGCCGCCCAATTGCGCCCTGGCCTGCGCAAGCTGCGCCTCAAGCTGCTTGTAATTCTCCGCATTTTCGGCGTTAAATTTTTCCTCGGCAGCCGTGAGCTTGGCTTGCAGGCCGTCATATTCCATTTGGTTGAACTGGCGCTGCTCTTCCTGCCACGGCGCGCGCACGCGAATCATGTCGAACACCGCCCAGAACGTCGTCAGCGCCAGCGTCGCGCTGAGAAAAAAATAAATATGGCTGTAATTGCGTTGCTCTAAAGGAATGTCGGATCGTTTCGGCACGATGCTCTCCTAGTTGAAAATTTTAAATTGAAAAC
>CAYUVM010000600.1:0-3416 GCA_964447935.1 uncultured Cytophagia bacterium
ACTCACCGGCCTGGCCCGTGCCGTCGCCATCATCGCCGCGGCTAATTGGCGTGCCAACGTCGCCCTCGCCCTGCCCAACGCCACCACTGTTTTTCGATGAGTAGCGAAAATGCGGCAAGCTGATTTGCGGCACCGGAATGCTCACCAACTCTTTGCCCTTTTTGCCGATCAACTCACCGCGCGTGATGTATTTGCGCAACTCCCGTTTAATCTTGCCGCGAATAATCTGCCGAAACCGGCTGTGATCTTTTTCGATGCGTTTGACCATGCGTAATTTTGTATAAATAACTAAAACGGTTTAGAGTCTTCCTAGCCAATAATGAGGACGACGGCGCTGATGCGCGACTGCAAGAACTTGAACGATGCCATTTTTTTCACGATACAATACCGTAGTAGCTCATCGTAACAGCGCCAAAGCTTTGCGTCTCACCTCTTCTGCAGAAATCGGTTGAACGATTCCCGCGTCTAATTCTCGCGCGCGGCGTTGCGCTTCTATTAACCAATCTTCTGCGATATCGGATTCAGAAAGCACATCGAGACTCAGCAATAGCTTTTGTGCAAGCTTCGCACGCTCTCCTTCTGAAAGTTGCAGAGCCGTGTTCTCGATCTGTTTAAAACTCATTTTGTTTACCTTTTGTTATTATCCCTAGCTATTCTCTTTTCACCGCAGCAACTCTGCCATGGCTACAAAACAAAAATCACCACGGTAAAAGTAGCCATCATCAAAATAGCGCCGGTCATTTTTTGCCTCGCAGTGTAAAACGTAGCAAAGCCATGTCGGCGAGCCCACATCGAGCCGTATCCAAATAGCACTAATCGAGTATAACGCCGGCTTAGATGCAATTGGGAGTGATCGAAGTCCAGAAATCAAAATCAGTCATCATGGCAGTTGGGATAGTCTCGGCCATATTCGTTTTTCGGATTGTGCGCGCATCTATCGGGGTCATAGTGACCCCGATCTTGCCATTCAACACGTTTGCAGCCACAGTTGTAGGTTATTATTTTTGCCCAAGCTCCACAATGGTGATGATTTGGACATTCCCACGTATCAGTATCTACGACGTATGGCATGGCCTACTTCCGATTGGATAAATAGATATTCAATGAAGAACATCCAATGTGTTAAAGTTTTCCAAGACAACTAACTCGTTTTCGGCCTCATAAATCAATTCCCGTTATCTTCGCATCTGCTGCTTCACATCGCCACGCGCGAAGATGCTGGCGACGTAGTTGAGCACGTCGGTCGAGCAAATGTCGCAGTAACCGTAGTATTTCGTCATGCGCGATTTCACCACGTCAATCTTCTCCTGCGTTTCTTTGTCGACGACGCTGGAAATCAAGCTGGTGAGTTTGATCGTATCTTTCTGGTCTTCAAACAGTTTCAACTCGAGGGCTTTCTGCAAGCGTTCGTTGCTTTTGTAGTCAAACATTTTGCCTTCGAGCGCCAGGGCGCCGATGTAATTCATCACCTCGCGGCGAAAATCATCTTTGCGGCTTTCCGGGATATCAATCTTTTCTTCGATCGAGCGCATCAAGCGTTCGTCGGGATCTTCGCTCGCACCGGTATATTTATTTTTCACTTTCTCGCGCTGCGTGTAAGCTTTGACATTGTCGATATAATTGCCGCACAGCCGTTTCAACGCGTCTTCATCCGCGGCGATGGCGCGCTGGACTTCATTTTTGACCACGTCTTCATATTCTTCCTTCACCACCGCGAGCAGTTCTTTATAGCGCTTACGTTGCTCATCACTGGAAATCAGCGAGTGATGCTTCAAGCCGGATTCCAACTCATTGATCACCATAAACGGATTCACGCAGCCTTCGCCCTTGTCGCTCACCAGCGCGTTGGAAATTTTGTCTTGAATGTAACGCGGCGAAATGCCTTCCATGCCTTCACGCTCAGCATCGGCGCGCAATTCTTTGATATTGTCTTCGGTAAAACCGGCAAGGGTTTTGCCGTTGTACAATTTTAATTTCTGCAGCAGCGTCAGTTGCGCTTTCTTCGGCTCCTCAAGACGCGTTAGTACCGCCCACATCGCCGCCATCTCAATCGTATGCGGCGCAATGTGCTTGCCTTTGATGCGACCGGAATTATAGTCTTTTTCGTAAATTTTAATTTCTTCCGTCAACTTGGTGATGTACGGAATGTCGACGCGTACCGTGCGATCGCGCAGCGCTTCCATGAATTCGTTCGATTGCAATTTCTTATATTCCGGCTCGTTGGTGTGGCCGATGATCACTTCGTCAATATCGGTTTGCGCAAATTTTTTCGGTTTGACTTTATGTTCCTGCGAGGCGCCGAGCAAATCATACAAAAACGCGACATCGAGCTTCAACACTTCGATAAATTCCACTAAACCGCGATTGGCAATATTAAACTCGCCATCAAAATTGAAGGCGCGCGGATCGGAATCGGAGCCATATTCCGCAATCTTACGATAATTGATATCGCCGGTCAATTCCGTCGAATCTTGGTTTTTTTCATCCTTCGGCTGGAACGTGCCGATACCGATGCGATCCTTTTCCGAAAGCAACAAACGGCGGACGGTAACTTCGCCGATCACTTTTGTCCAGTCGCCATCGAATTTGCTCAACAACTCGCGAAACGTTTGCCGGCAGAACGGGCACAACTCGCCGACGATGCGAACGTGATCGTCTTGCGGGCGATCTTTATTCAATTCATCCAAAACCCGGCTGCGAAATTGTTCGGGAATCAAGTGCAATGGATCTTCGTGCATCGGACAATTTGCCCAAGTAACTTGCCCATTGTGCTCTTGTCGCCAAGCGTAGCTGAACAGCGCGCCATCTTTCGTCGCCGAATACGCCTCCAAGCCCTTCTTCAGGAGGCGCGCAATTGTGCTCTTTGCGGAACCGACCGGACCATGCAACAGGAATACCCGTTTCTCAGTGCCGTAGCCTTTTGCCGCCGATTTAAAGAGGCTCACAAATTTCATGAGTGAACGTTCGAGGCCATAAACTGCGTCGCGGCCATTATCAACGGGATCGGAGAAGAATTTGTACCGGATAAGTTTTTCTTTGTGCTCGGTAACCTCCTCAGTGCCGTAACTGAGAATCATATCATGCACGCGTTGAAAGGCATTGCGTGCCACCTTCGGGTTGGCTTTGACAATATCCAAATATTCAGCCAAGCCACCTTCCCAATGCAATTCACGATACCCTTGCACGTCTTGCAAGTTACCAATAAGGTTGATGATGCTATTAGATGCCGCCGGAGATTTCTCGTCCATCTTATACCTCCATTTGACAAATTTTCATGCACTCAACAAAACAGTGCCGCTCTGACACCATTATGTGTACGGTTTGAACTATTGTAATGCAATTACTGCACCACTCGAACGGATGTCGCCAACTGCTCAGGCAACCAAACCCATGGCATTGCCGAAGAACTTTTCTAG
>CAYUVM010000601.1:0-3407 GCA_964447935.1 uncultured Cytophagia bacterium
GGCAAATTGGCGAAACTCCGCATCGGGTTTGATCAAGCCGAGCTGCCGGCCCAACAGGGCTTGCCGGCCGCTGGCGTCGACGACAAGGCGGCCGCGCAGCGAAATTTTGGATTCGCCCACTTTCGCGGTGATGCCGTTCGCTGCGCCCTGCCGGCTGAAATCGATGCTCTCGACTTGCGCGCCGGTGACGATGCGCGAACCACAACTGCGCGCGTGCTGCAGCAGCAAATCATCGAACTTGGCGCGATCGACGTGATAGGCATGATCCATTTCGCCAAGATCGCAGAAGTCGAGATTGATTTCCGCGGCGTCGTACCACGATGACCAGCCCATGCCGCCGCGGACAATAAAATTCTGCTGCTGCATCACCGGCAAAAACTCAATATCTTTGAGAATGTTGGTGGTGGTGCAATCGAGCGATTCGCCGACATGCGGCCGCGGATGAGGCGCTTTGTCGATGATGATGTGATCGACGCCGGCGCGATCCAAATACGTTCCGAGCACGGAGCCGGCCGGGCCGCCGCCGATGATGATGACTTCCGTATCCAACTTTTTCTGCCGAATCGGGTTTGCCATCACGGCCGGGCCGGTTTTGTCCGCCTGTTGGGAATCGAGACCCAAATGATCCAGGCCCATCGTTTCAAAAATTTCGTCGCGGATCGCCAGATATGCCGGCGAATCGATATCGCGCGGCCGCGGCAATTTGATATCGATGATCGAGCGAATTGTTGCCGGACGCCGGCTCATCACCACGACGCGATCGGCAAGCTGCACCGATTCCTCGACGTCGTGCGTGACGAAGAGCACGGTCTTTTTCTCGCGCTGCCAGATTTGCACCAGCTCGGCGCGCATGCGCAGGCGCGTCAGAAAATCCAACGCGCCGAACGGCTCGTCCATATACAGCACGTCCGGATTGGCCGCGAGTGCGCGGGCGATTTCGGCGCGCTGTCGCATGCCGCCGGAAAGCTCGCGCGGATACGCTTTCTCAAAGCCGGTCAAATTCACCATGTCGATATAATGCTTGACGATGCGCCGGCGCTCTGCCGGCGATTTGTTGAGCAAACCGAAACCGACATTGTCCTCGACGGTGAGCCAGGGAAACACGCCGTTCTCCTGAAAGATGAACACTCGGCGCGGATCGGGAGCGGACACCGGCGTGCCGTCCACCGCGGCCGTGCCGTTGGTGGCCTGCAAAAACCCGCCGACAATGTTGAGCAGCGTGGACTTGCCGCAGCCCGAAGGCCCGACAATGCAAACAAACTCGCCTTCGCGCACGTCGAGATTGATTTTCTCCAACACGTGAATGGGAGAATTTTTCTCCTTGCCGGGAAAGGTCATCCACAGATCGCGAATGACGATCTTCGCCGGCGCCGCAGCCGTTATTTTTTCATTCACCGCAATTCCCTGCTCAGAAGGTGAAAGGCGCCATCAGGTAAATTAAATTGTGCGTCGCGCGCGCTCCGGTTTTTTTGATAAACTCGCCGGGGACGAAGCGCGCATAGCCAAACTGAATCCTGGCATGCACGTTGATATTGACCGACAACTCCGCGTCGATTTCAAAACCGGCGTCATTTCCGGCTGCGCCGGTGACGTCGCTTCGCGATACCGCGCCGCCGGCATTGTAAAGCGCATCGTGTTTATTTGCCAGTGAAAATTTTAATCCTTGAATTTTGACGCCGATTCGTCGATGCGGCGCGGCCGTGAACAGCGCTTCGAGCGTTTTGATATTCCGCCGCCCCACTTGATCGGCCCAGCCCAAAACCGGATGCGAAGCGGGAAACAACGGATTAAAAGTTTTTTGGCGCGCGTCCGCCGGGTCATTGTCGCCGGAAGCGAGATTAAGGCCGATGCCGATCCGGGGCTTCATGCCGAGCCGAGCGAAGGTGTAACCGCCCTCGAACGAGGCCATGTAAGCGCGAATCGCATCACCGCCAAAATCGCCGAATTGATACGCCGCTTCGCCGGTCCAGTCAAAATTTGTTGCTGCACCGTCGCCGGCAAATCCGAGTGTGTGATAAATGAAATTGCCCGTACTGCCGCTGCCATTTTTGATAAGCGGATCATCTTCGTGAAGCGCCAAATAATAAGCCGCGATCGTCCGGCCTTTCATTGGCCGCTGCGCATACACGCCGGTAAAAGTTTGCGAGCGATCCGTTTTGTTGATTTCGTCCGGATTCAATTCGAGCGGATGCGCGACGAAAGCGTCGAACTTCCATCCGGCCGGCTGCACGAGCAAACGAATCGCGTCGAACGTGCGCCGGCTATTAGCCCAGTCCGACAAGCCGATCAAGCGCTGTTTGCCAAACAGCAATTCCTGCCGGCCGGCACGCAGCGAAACTTTTTCGCGTTCTTGATGGCGCAGCCAAATTTCTGCAAACAAATTTTGCAGGTCCGGCCTCTCGTGCGCCGTCAGCGCCGCCGGCAGCTCGTTGTCGGTGATGCCGGCATATTTAAATTCACCGAACAAGCGCGCGCGTCGCCCAAGGCGCAGATCGCCAAAAACATACAGCCGATTCAAATAAAAACTCTGCGACGGCGGATTGGAAGCGCCAAAGCGGCGGTTCGCATCGTGCTCGAAACGAAAACGATATTGCCCGCCGAACGTCAACTCGACGCTGCCGCCGGCCGGTATTTTTTTGAATTGGTTGAACGGATCGCTCCCTCGACCGTTGACCAAAAAGGTGTAATCGTCTTCGTAACGCACACTGCCGTAAATTGGGCCTTGGGGCTGCGCCATAATATCGGCGGCGCAACAGATCAAAAGACCGATGAAAAATTTGATTGCTCTTTTCATTCTCGCAGCCAGCACCTTTAAGTGAAAGCAACATCATCATGTCATCGTGGTTAGATCTTGTTGGTGTCAATCACCGGGCTTGGTCGAAACAAGATTCTTTCAGAATGACATTTTGCTCGGACACGATCTGAGCTACCGGCTAAAACCCCACTTCACTTCTTCCAAAGTTTGCAGCCGGCGCACGAGAAAATCCAGCGCCAGGCCGATCAAGCCGATGAGCACCATGCCGGCGACGACGAGATCATAGCGCTTGCCGGCGTTGCGCGCGTCGATAATCAAATAACCGAGGCCGGAATTGACCGCGATCATTTCCGCGGCGACGACGACCAGCCACGCCACACCGAGCGCCAAGCGCACGCCGGTAATAATTTGCGGCAGCGCCGCCGGAAACACGATCTGCTTGAACAGCGACAGACCTTTCACGCCGAAATTGCGCGCCGCGCGCAAATACACGAGCTGAATGTTTTGCACCGCCGCGATCGCCGCGGTAGTGATGGGAAACAGGCTCGCCAGAAAGATCAAAAATACCGGCGCCGCGTCGCTGACGCCGAACCACAAAATCGCCACCGGAATCCACGCGATCGGCGAGATCGGCCGCAGAATCTGAATCATC
>CAYUVM010000602.1:0-3405 GCA_964447935.1 uncultured Cytophagia bacterium
CCGCGCGCATGTGCGGTTTTTGCGATTGATCGAAGAGAAAATTGACTTTGACAATCGTGTATAAAATGCTGCTCGCCCAAATTTCAACGGCGCCCCTGGCGAGTGGAGATGGCCGTTTGCGGCACAAAGTGGCCGTCATTTGCCGGCAAAGATCGGCGTATTCCTGGTTGAGATGATTGCGGCAAAAATTATCGGTAATGTCGGTGATGCTCTCAAACAACGGCTTCATTTCTTGCGGTATGCGTTCTTTCGCGTTCATAAAACCTCACGGGTTTGAAATTTTATTGGACATACCAAAGATCCAACGCGCCATCATCCAAATGAATTGGACTTAACGCCGGTGTGGCGTGATTCAACAGATGCTCACGCTGATAAAGCTCGCCGGGGCCATCCTTGCCATAAAAACAGGCGACGTCTTTTTTATCAAAATCAGAATAGCCGGTTGCGTAATCATTGCCCAACGACTCCATTTTCACTACGGTGTCGCCTTTCCATGTTACGCGATAGCGATATTGCCGAAAGCCGGGATTGCCCACACTGATCTCTTCTTGAAAAACCGGCAACGGATATGTAACCCGAATCGTTTCGCCGGCGTGACATGGACCGAGATCGAGGAAACTCTCTGAAACTTTTTGCGTGCCAGTCACAGCCTCCGAAGCAACTTGTATTTCACCGGATTTAACAAATTCCGGAATGCGAATTTTAACCGTACAAGCTTTTTTCAAGTGAATTGTGAGCAAACCTTGATAAGGCTGGAAACAACGAATCTCGGCCTGAGGCAGGAGCTTGTCGAGATGTAAGTTGACTGATAACGTGCCGTTCACAAATCGCGCCGCATTTTTCCACGCGATAAAAAACACGTGCGTGCCCGAACCGCCACAACAATTTTGGAAAGCGCGGGGTTTTCCCCGCAATTCGGGACCGCCCCATGGCAATGTCTCGCAGGCCGCGAGGATATGATTCGGTGAACTCCAACCGGCGTAGCCCCCGGCCATTCTTTTGTCGACATCACGAAAGCTAAACTGTTCTGTGTCGGATTTGCTTGCATCCGATTTTAGCCACGAGGCCTCATGCACTTGACTCTCAATCAAATGATTGCGCACCGTTCTCTCCACCTCGCCCCAATACTCCGAATAGCCGTGATTCGCCAGCGTGACCGTGAGGCCGAGGTAATCCATAATCGTGCAGGTCTCACACGAGATGATGTCACCTTGTCGCTCCATTACCTCCGGCAGAAAACCGAAGCGTGTCGTCAGTGATTTGACATGACGGTAAAGGCTTGCGACGCGGTTGAGGAGATTCGAGTCATTCATATAAACCGCGAAATCGGCCGCACCAACCAGCGTGCGCAAATAAGTGTGCATGTGCGCGCCGCGCGGAAAGGTGTTTGCAGGAGGAAAAATCTGCGGATCAGCAAAAACTTTTTTCACCAATGTTTGCGCCAGCTCCAAAGCGAGATCCGTGTGCATCAAACGGCCGCAAATCATCAAACTTTTAATAATGAATCCATGCGTCAATGCGCTCACAGCTTTGGTGCTGTTTTCATATTGCCGGCGAAGCCCCTCTAACATTTTTTGAATCGCCTTTGACAAATCGGCATCGCCGTTATCGAGATAGGCCGTAACCAATGCATAAAGCGTCAATGCTTGGTCGCCAATTACACTCACGCCTTCATCACCCTGCGAATAATGTGTGTTGGGCCGATGAATCAAACCTGTTTGCGGGTTGAGTTGAGCCAGAATTTTTTGGCGCCAAACTTTTTCAATCGGCAGCGCGACGCCGGTCATGTGCCGTGCCATGATCACCGCTTGCAGTTGCCGCGCCGTCACATCGCCGGAATCGGGCCAATCGTGAGCCGCCTCGGCGGGATTCGTCCAGAAAATATTGAAATACGGAATACCTTGGTTGTCCACCATCGCGGTGTAATAGTTGAAACTGCGCTTGGCAAAAGCTTCGAGAGCGAGAGTTTCTTTTGGGTGATCATTCATAAAGATCACGTACGTCGGCTTTGGCTAATTCCACTAAAAATCCTGCAATCTTTTTCGTCACCGCTTCAAAGTAACGTTTTCCTTTTTCCGGCGTTGCTGCTTGCGGATTGCCTACGCCGGTGTCGCGGGTGGCCTGCATCCATTCGCGCTGCGTCCACGCCCAGCCTTCACGAAAGGCCCGCACTTTAAATTTACGCGTTTTGCCATCACCGGCTTCAGAAAGCGGCAACACCCAATCCGGCGTTAAAAATTGCATCAGACTCGTTTCCAATTCACCAGCATGATCACCGGTGTCTTCAAAAAATTCTGCGGCATTCAAACAACGGAACCAGTCGAGCGAGCAAATGAACAATTCCCGTTTGGGCAGCAACTCGCGAATGATTTGGCGAAAATCATTACCGCCATGTCCGTTGAACACGACGAGTTTGGGAATGCCTTGTCGCGCTAACGAGTCGGCAATATCGTTAAGCACAGCAAGCTGCGTGCTCGGATTCATGTTGATCGTTAATTTGATATCAAGTTGACCGGTGTTTACACCAAACGGCACAGTAGGAAGAACGATCACACGCGCCCCATCTTCCCAAGCCCAACGCGCGGATTCGGCGGCAAGGTGATCACATTCCACAATATCGGTTGCATACGGCAAATGATAATTGTGCGCTTCCGTTGCGCCCCACGGCAAAATGGCAACTTCATAATTGGTGGCGCGAACCGTTTTCCAGGTGGTTTCGACTAAAATGTAGGGACGGCCAGGCATGTTTGTTCTCACTAAAAGCGTTTGTCGGTTCGCCGGTTGACCACTTAAACGGGTAAACTAACAAACCGGCGAACATCTATTTCACTCGTTCAATGATCTTCTTCATATTCAATCCAAACATTTTCACTTTTTCTTCAAACGTGCAATGTGAATACGCCATCCAGCCGAATTGCGGAATCGGGTCGCGCATCGGCTGGTCGGTGCCGAAGAGCACCCGCTCGGCGCCGACGTGTTTCACCATAAATTCGATAACGCGATAGGTGACGGCGGTCAACGTAATTTCCAAAAAGACATTGGGAAATTTCAACGCGGCATCGATGCCTTGCCGCGCCGTGTCAAACGAACTGCCGCAATGCGCGATGATCATGCTCAAGTTCGGATATTTCGGGGCGATCTCATTGATCTCAGCGGTAAAATTCGGCGACGGGTGCAGCAACACGTACGCATTCATGCGGTTGCCATATTCAAACCACGGCGCCCACAACTTATCATTGTACGGGATGTTGGTGCGGGGATTGTAAGGCTTGATGCCTTGCATTTTGTATTGTTCGTAAACTTTGCGCAGATCCGCTTCCCAGTTTTTGACATACTGCGGTTGCAAGGTTGCATAGCCGTGATAGAAATTCGGATAGCGCATCATCGCATTGCGCACGATCTCGT
>CAYUVM010000603.1:0-3400 GCA_964447935.1 uncultured Cytophagia bacterium
GCGACGGTACGGTGAATGAAACCGCCTCCGGTTTAGTCGGAACAGGCACGGCGCTTGGTATCATTCCGCGCGGTTCCGGCAACGGACTGGCGCGGAGTCTGGAAATTCCGTTGCCGCCCAGCGAAGCACTCGAAGTCATTTGCACCGGTAAAACCCACCGCATTGATGCCGGGCGCGCCGGGCATCGTTATTTTTTTGTCGTCACCGGCGTCGGTTTCGATGCAAACGTCGGCCACAAATTTAACACCGCCACCTGGCGCGGACCGATTCCATATTTTTATATTGCGGCGCGGGAATTTGCCAGTTATCAACCAGAGCCGTTGCGGCTGCGCTTGGAAAATGATGTTATCGAGATGACGCCGTTCTTGGTGACCATCGCCAACACCGAGCAATACGGCAACGGCGCCATCATCGCACCACACGCCAAACCCGACGACGGTGTGCTCGAAGTTTGCGTGGTGCAGCCGATGAATTTTGCCGAGTTCGTGATGAACGCGCCGAAGCTGTTCAATGGCAAAGCCGACACAATTCCAATGATTACGTATTACCATTCTAAACTCGCGACCATCGAAAAATCCGGCCCAATCCTTTTTCATGTGGATGGTGAAGCCCAAATGTCGGAGGCCCCGCTCAACGTTTCCGTGCTGCCGCAGGCGCTTAAAGTTATCGTTCCCCCCTCTTATGCCAACTAATCCCGCGCTGCTCATTTTTGTCAAGTACCCCGAACCCGGCAAAGTTAAAACCCGGCTTGCCGCCACAATTGGCGCTGAACTTGCCGCCCAGCTTTATCAAGAATTTGTTCGTCAGACGCTCGAATTAACTTTGCAAAGTCAAGTTGCTGCGCGCTTCATCACGTTTACGCCCGTCGACAAAGAGTCTGCATTAAAAAAACTTTTTCCCGGCCCGGGGCAATGGTTCCCACAGGAAAATTCTCCAGATCTCGGCGTTCGCATTCAGCGCGCGATTCAACACGTGCAACAGCAGGGCTATTCGCAGGTCATAACTATCGGAACCGACAGTCCCTCCCTCCCTGCCGAATATCTTGATCAAGCGGCTACCGCTTTGTTGCAGCACGATCTGGTGTTGGGTCCGGCAACTGATGGCGGCTATTATTTAATTGGTTTGAAAAACAATGCGCCGGCAGAATTGTTCTCCGGGATTGATTGGAGCACCGAACATGTTTTGCGCCAGACGCTGCAACGCGCCGGACAATTGCGGCTGTCCGTACATCAATTGCCCATTTGGTACGATGTCGACGATATCGCGACGCTGCAACAATTTTGCGGCAAGGAAAACCTGCCGCCAGCCTTGCGGCAAAAAGTGAAACCATTTCTGACCAAAACCGTTTGACAGACACAAATCCTGCGCAGCGGTCTCGGCAGTAATTTGAACAATTTTTTTTCAGTCGTTAGCGCAACGGAACATTGTCATCACTTTTTTTCATCGGCGCAACGGAAAATGCGGCCGGCTATTTGTGGTTATAAAAAAGAACGGATAGATCAGATTCATTCTCCTCGAACTGGATCCATCCGTTCGCAGTTGTCTATTCGTGCGCTTTGCCGTGCCGATATGTTATTTTAACACCAGCGCCTTCGCCGTTACGGCCGCCTCAAGCAATCCCGTTACATCACTCAAATTCACCGCGCCATAATACCATCTGCCACCAGCCAGCGCTTCGGCGCGCACGGCTTTGTAAATGTCGTAATAACTGCGCTTGCCGTCCACGAAGTTGTAGACTTCCTCCACCATCAAGCCGTGCAGTTTGCCGGCGCTGCCAAAACCGACTTTGCCGCGGTTGCCGAAATAATCTTCCAACACCACCGCATTCATCGGGATTTTTTTGCTCGCCGCCAGTTCATCGGCTGTAAGTTTACCCGGGCGCGGCACGCTGCCGTGTTGTTGTTGATAAGCGGCTTGTAAATCGGCAAACAAGATTTTTTCCTTCGCGTTCACCTGCGATATGAGGCTTTGTATTGCTGTATTCGCGCGCGCTTCGGTGCCGGCGAAAATTCGTGTGGTGTTCAACGCATAGCGTTCCCGCTGCAAACCTTGTTCGATCAACATCTGCGCGTCTTTCCAGCTTGCTTCCGGCGCGTGTGTCGAATCCCGCAAAACCCGCGTCGCGGCCTGAAAATCATTGGCGAGACGCTTGCCACCCTGGGTGTAGATTTCTTGCGCCATGAGCGGTACATCATCAGCTTCGGCATACATCAAGTTATACGCCAATGCCGCGATGAGAAAATTATTGCGGCGCAACTGCGTCGGATCGATGTTATCCAAATCATCATCGGACGAGTGAATAAAATCATCCGGCCAATTGATCAACGCAATCGCCGGCAAGCCGATGGGGCCGTCCAAGAAGCAGCGATGATCCGACGAATCAAAATACGGCACCAGCATCGCATTGTAGTTATCGCGCGTGCCGAGCGTCGAATACATCGGCCGCGAATACGGATGCGGCATGCCGCCCATCCGGCCCGAAGCCAGATAGCCATTATGCGTTTGCATGAGAAACGTGCCGACGCTTTCGAGTATCGCATCGAGATACGAGGTGCGCGAATGCGGCGCATAAATCAAATGCTGCACGCGATTGCCCATCGATTGTTTCGCGCCGGTCATATCCTGATGCAGGTTCGCCAGCATTTTTTTCGGCTCGTTCGGGAAATCACGAAAATAGCGATACTCCGAATAAATTTCATCCGTCCACCAAAAGCGAATGTCGCGCACGGGCGGTTTCATTTTGCCTTCGCGGATTAGCTTGTTAAAAGCCCGCGCCAGCTCGAGTATATTACCGCTGCCGCTGCCGTCGTCATTGGCCGAGCCTTGCTCTTCCTGCAAATGCGCGGTGATGACAATTTGCTGATCGCGATATTTCGTGCCGCGAATCCAGCCTTCAACGAAACCGGTGCGGCCCTCTTTGCTCTCGCCGATTTCGGTGTCAACTTTTGCTTTCAGCACCACGCGCCCGCCTTTGGTGCGCTTGCCGGTCGCAAAAAAATCCTGCATGTCCGGTGTCGCGAGAATTCGGCGCAGCGTCTCACCTTTCCGCGGCGGCAAAACAAATGCAAACGTGCCCTTCTTCCCCTCCGGCGGGTTGATCGGAATTCTACTCCATGCCACTTGATCGGGATAATCCATCAGGGTTTTGTTTTCAGAAATCACGTATGACACCACGCCCGCCGCGCCTTTTTCCCATACGGCATTATTCACCGCGGCGCCCGGATTCGCGTCGGTCAAAACAATCTTTCCGGCGACGTCAAGATCTTTCAGCGCGTCTTTGGACCCGTTGCCGGCCCACACCAATACCGCCGCCAAATCCGCATCGTGGCTGCCATCGGCGAGATAAACCGCATGTTCGCCGATATCGGCCAGTTTGGCTTCGACCGGTTCAATCATCCAC
>CAYUVM010000604.1:0-3395 GCA_964447935.1 uncultured Cytophagia bacterium
ATCAACAAAAAGCACGAACAAATCGATCAGCAGAAAACGGTGCTCACCGCGGAATTGCAAACGCAACAGCGGCTGTTGAGCGAAAAGCAGCAAGAAGAAGAGGCGCTGAAAAAACGCCGCGAGCAGCGGCAAGCGGTTTTAAAAAAAGTTCGCAACGATAAGAACTTTTACCAAATGCAGCTCGCGGAAACGCAGAAAGCCATTACGCGCATCCGGCAATTGATTTCGTCTGCTGAAGCCAAGGCGCCGCGCCGTGAAGCCGCGCCGGTGCTCAACGGCGGCGCGTTTATGAATCTGCGCCGTGCCATGCCGTGGCCGGCCACCGGACGCATCGTTTCGCATTACGGCACGTATCGCCACCCGGTGCTCAACACCGTGACCAACAATTTGGGCATCGACATCGCCACGCCGTTGGGTGCACCGGTGCGCAGCGTGGCGACTGGTCGCGTCACTGCCATCACGTGGCAACGCGGCTATGGCAATCTCATGATCATCAGCCACGCTGATGGTTATTACACCGTTTATACGCATCTTGCGGATATAAATGTCGCTTTGAATGAAGAAGTCGCGGCCGAGCAAGTTATCGGCGCGGTTGGTGAAACCGGTTCACTGCAAGGCGTCACACTCCATTTTCAATTGTGGAATCGTGAAGAGGCTTTGAATCCTGAAGATTGGCTCCATCCGTGATTGAAATGATCGCCCAGGAAAACGCGCAGGAATTTTTGCGCCGCGCCCGGCAAAACGAGCGGGTGGCACATGCGTATTTATTTCACGGTCCCGCGGGCAGCGGCAAAGAAGCGCTGGCGGTGCTGGCAGCGCAAACTTTTTTTTGCACCGCCGGCCATGTGCAAGCTGCACCGCCGCCGGCCACCATTTCATTATTTGATGAGCCAGCGGCACCGGCGGCCACGCCGGCGCGTGAATTGGCGGCGTTGGCGTGCGGCCATTGTTCGTCTTGCAAACGCGTGGCGGAGATGGCGCATCCGGATGTGCGGGTGATTTTTCCGCGCGCGGCCTCTGCCGGTGAAGACGAGCGCACCGAAGTTTTACACAGTCTCGCCACCAATCCGTATCGCCGCTTGCGGCCGTGGGAAAACCCGACCATGTTGATCGACGACATTCGCACGCTCAAACGCGATTTCGGCATGACCAGTTATGAAGGCCACGGTTTCGTCGCTTTGATTTTAGAAGCCGACCGCATGAAGGCCGAGGCGGCGAATGCGTTGCTCAAAATTTTAGAAGAGCCGCCCGCGCACACCTTGATGATTCTCACGGCGACGTCGCTGGATAATATTTTGCCGACCATCATCTCGCGTTGCCAACCGGTGCGTTTGCTGATTTTGACGCGTGAACAAATTAGCGCGGCGTTGCAGGAGAAACACGGCGTTCCTGCCGAGCGTGCCGAGTTCGTCGCCAAACTGGCCAACGGGAGTTTTCGGCGCGCGCTGGATTTGCTGGAAGATGATGTTGACACGCGCCGGCAGCAAGCGGTGGCTTTTCTGCGCATGGCGTTTCGATTCAACAAACCGGTCGAGCAAATGGATTTTCTTAATGCGCTGGTGCGCGAACATGATCGCCGCGACTTGCGCCAGCTTCTGGAGTTTTGCACCCTTTGGATTCGCGACGGTTACGTGCTAAAAGTTATGGCGCCGTCGCCGCAGGCCAGCGCCGCGATCATTAACACCGATCAAGAACGCCAATTGACCGACCTGATCAAGAATCTGCCGGAGTTTGATTTTCCCGGGGTCGTTACCGAGTTGGAATTCGCGATGGAATGTCTAGATCGCTACGTGCAGCCGTGGTTGGTGTTGATGGTGTTGTTGTATCGCATTCAAAAATTATCAGGCAGTCGAAAGTAATAGCGTGCCAAAATTAAAATTTGGCGCTCTTTATGATATACAGGAGGCCCCGTGCCCGATTTTATCGAAGTAAAATTCAAAGGCGAACGTAAAGGCTGGTATGCCAATACACAACAATTCCCTTTCCGCCTCGGCGACTTGATTATTGTTGAAGCCGAGAAAGGCGAAGATCTCGGGCGCGTCAATCAGGCCGAATTGCCGAGGCGCACCAGTATGCCGCCCAACGAGGGCGTAAAAAAAACACTGCGCAAAGCCAGCGAAAGTGATGTCATTCGCTTGCAGAGCAATAAAGTCGCCGAGCAAAAAGCGCTGGAAACCTGCCGCCAGAAAGTGGTGACCCACAACCTGCAAATGAAAGTGGCGGATTGCGAATATCAGCTCGATGGCAATAAAATCACGTTTTATTTTACCGCGGACAAACGTGTCGATTTCCGCGAGTTGGTCAAGGATTTGGCCGGGGTTTATCACACGCGGATCGAGCTGCGCCAGATCGGCGTGCGCGATGAAGCGAAACGCTTGGACGGTTACGGCGTGTGCGGCCGGCGCCTCTGCTGCTCGTCGTGGATTTCCGAGTTTGGCCCGATCACCACACAGGCGGCGAAAGAGCAAAATTTGCCGCTGAATCCGAACAAACTGGCCGGGGTGTGCGGGCGGTTGAAATGCTGCTTGATGTACGAACGCGATTTCTACAACGAAGCCATTGCGCAATTTCCCGATCTCGCCAAGCCGATCAAAACCGAAAAAGGCGAAGGCCTGATTTTGAAAATCGATATTTTCAAAGACACGTTTACGGTGAAATATCAAAGTGGCGAAATTGAAACCTTGCCGCTGGCTGTCTCCAAAGATAAAGTTTATAAATGCGAAAATGATTGCGGGCACGAGCATGGAAATTTGGAGGTGTTGGGAAATGGAGAAACGCACTAACATTTTTAAATAAGCACACAATGAATTACAAAAACATTATTACCATTGAGTCGGGCAAACGTGGCGGCAAGCCATGCATTCGAGGTATGCGAATAACCGTTTACGATATCCTCGAATATCTCGCTTCTGGTATGACGCAACAGGAAATCCTAGATGACTTTCCATACCTTACAGTAGAAGATATTCGGGCCTGTTTGAGTTATGCCGCTGATCGGGAGCGCGTGTCAATGGCAGTTGGAGTATGAGACTTTTATTTGACCAAAATCTCTCTCCACGTCTTGTTGAAAGGCTTGAAGACATCTATCCGAGGTCAAGTCATGTTCAACTGCTTGGACTTGACCATGCCGAAGATAAAGTGGTTTGGGATAACGCTCAGCAAGAGGACTATTGCATTGTAACTAAAGATGCTGACTTTCATGAACGCAGTATTTTGTTCGGCTTCCCCCCAAAAGTGATTTGGATTTGCCGGGCAATTGTTCAACACTTCAAATTGAAGCCATACTCCGGGAAAATTATACACTGATTCAAGGCTTCGAGACGGACGGTAATCTTGGCGTTTTAATTTTGTTTTAAGGATAAAAATTCTGTGAATTCCACCGAAAAAATTCTCGT
>CAYUVM010000605.1:0-3392 GCA_964447935.1 uncultured Cytophagia bacterium
AATATTTTTCGAGATTGGTGTAGGAATCGGCGTTGAAATCGTCATTGCGATCAAGCGGATTGGCGGAATTGAGGCCGTGCCTCCTCTCCCACTCGTCAGCCATGCCGTCGTGGTCATTATCTTTCGGCGCAGGCGCAGAATGCAGCGTTGGCCAGCCGCCAGTTTGCGAATGCGAATCAATAATGCCCGAGCCGCTCCCCCATGCGCCGCCATAAGTGGCCGTGCCGGTTCGGACTTCTTCGATAATCCGCGCATCGACGGCATCGCGTTTTGGCAGAACAGCGCCGACTGTCGCCAACACTGATTCATACGCTTGCTCTGCGGTTTGTGTTATAACGGGCGCAAATGGATGCGGCGCATTGATGCGGCCTTGAGTCGCAAACTTGCCTTGCACGCCGGTCCAATTCTTTGCGGTGATTTCGGGAAATCCGAAAACGAAATTCTCGGCAACATGCCATTTACCACTCTCATCATACGGCTCGACGATGCGGTTTTTCGTGACGCGGGTGGCTGGGCCGGATTTGTAGTAATTCGCGACGATATTTTGCTGGCCAGCCTCGCCACCATAAGAACTGTTCTCGCCCCAGTTATAAATCACGTTGTTGCGAAAATCGACGATTTCTTTTTCCGGCGCGTGATGCGTGCGGCTGCCGTTGAAACGCGGATTGCGGCTGGAATGATGCGCCAAGAGATTGTGATGAAAGGTCGCACCTTTGCCGCCCCAAATGCCGCCGTAGCCGTGATCGCCTTTGTGATGATATGAGTGATTCAAGCTTTCGCTGATCAGGCACCATTGCACGGTGGCATTTTCATTGTCATAAAATGAGGCAACTTCGTCAATGCCCCAACTCAGCGAGCAGTGATCGAGCAAAATATTTTTTTGCCCAATGCAACTGATCGCATCAGCTTCCAATTTTTTCTCGTCACCGAGACGAAGACGCAGATAACGGATGATGACATTGTCGGCAGCAATAATCAGCGCATAATCTTTGAGGCAAACGCCGTCACCGGGCGCAGTTTGGCCGGCAATGGTGAGATTGCCGTTCTCGATGCGCAGTTCGGATTGCAGCACGATCGTGCCGGAAATACGGAAAACAATCGTTCTCGCACTCTCAGCGTCGATGGCCGCGCGCAAACTGCCGGCGCCGCGATCATTCAGATTGATGACTTCAAAAATTTTTCCGCCACGGCCACCGCTGGTAAAACGGCCAAATCCTTCTGCACCCGGAAATGCCAATTGTTGAGCGAAAATTGGCGTTGTTGCGAGCGATAGAACGATCAAAAATATATCAAAAACCGAAGCAGGTGTTTTCATATAACCCGTTGCTATACTCGTTAAAGAGGAGTGACAAACTTAAGTTTGTCACTCCTGCGCTAACGGTAGAGGCCAAATGACCTTATTTCATCAACACCATTTTCCGCGTTTGATTAAATGCACCGGCTTCGAGCTTGTAGAAATAAAGGCCTGAAGGCACGTCTCTCGCATCCCAAGCGACAGTGTGTTGACCAGCCGGCATCTTGCCATTGACCAAAGTGGCGATTTTCTGCCCAAGGGCGTTGAAAATCTCCAGCTTCACCTCGCCAGCGTTGACAAGGGCGTAAGAAATGTTCGTTGATGGATTAAATGGATTCGGATAATTCTGTGCGAGTTGATAAGTCGTCACTGCAACAGCCGGATCAGATTTTACGCCGGTCAAATCAATGCCTTGCTCCCATTTCGCTTTCAACGCCGGATACCAATTAAGATCACCGGCGGGATAACTCTTCTCCGCGCCCGTATAAGCAGGCGATGAAGTCGAATAGGTTGCATTCAATGAATCACGATAAAATTCAATGCGGCGACGATCGTAATCATCCCGCGTAATGACAAAATTGGTCGTGGTCTTGGTCTTGTTTGCGCCGGCGGGATCTTCGTACCAGCGCATCATGGTCGTCATCAGCTTTGGGGTGTTGGCGAGAGTAAGATTGACTTTCGTGAAAGCTTTGGTAGAATCGGCGCCCAATCGGCTGTTGATATGCCAGGAGAGCGGCGAAGCAACGCCGAACTTAAAATCGTTCAGAAAGGTTTGCCCCGCAGCGCTGAGCGCATAAAAATTATTGCGAATCGTCCACTGCGTGGTTGTGTTTTTGGCCGTAAAAATCCAGGTGATTCGGTTGTTGCCGTTTTTGTAGATTTCACCGGTATTGGCCCATTCTGCGCCGCGGGTGGCATCGGTAGAATCTTCGCCCAAAGCAAAGGCATCGACAAACAAATTATTGGTGATAATGATTCTCGGACCAACATTACCGAGCGAAAAAAGTCCGTGAAAGCCCATCCCGTTGATGAAAGTGTTGTGTTCAATCCTGCCATACTTTATTTCGCCCGTACCCGCTGAAGGATTGGTAACATTATAATGCCGAATGACGCGGTCTTGGTAATTCACAAACGTATTGTTGACCAGAATCAGCGAATCGCAAGTGCCATCGCGCAAATCCAGCCCTTTGCCGGCGCCGAAATTGGAAGCGGGCAAAGCTCCCATATTTGCAAAAATCGAATTGGTCACCTGGACTTTGGCCGTGCTTTGATCAGTGCGAACATGGTTGCCGTTCGTATTGGATAAAATAACGCCATCAAGCACGATCGTGGAGCCAACCCCTGTCGTGTTGATCAAACCGCCTTGCACGCCGGCAACGCGCGCCGGTTCTGCCTCAAAAAAACCCGCGACACAAATGTTCTTCATTTCTATATTGCCGCCGTTTAACACCACAAAATTTCCTGGCGGCCGGGTTGGAGTGCCTCCCGTTCCGGTTTCCCACAGAAAAATAACGGGTTTTTTACCCGTCCCCGCCTCGGCGCGAAGCCGGAGCGTTTTTTTGTTCGGAACCGTAAAAATCGCATTGTGCAAATACGTTTGGCCCCGTTGAAATTCATAAACCCGGTTGGCCTGCACCCCGCCGGCGGTCACCGTATCGGCCCGAATCTGGGCGTTGACGTAAGTCGCGGCCGTACCATCAAAAGGCAACAGCTTGACGACGACCTCCTGGCCATACAAAGACATCGCCAGCAGAAAAAAAGTGACGGCACTCATTCCCAATTTCAAGTAGCGCATCGGAACCTCCTCTGGTTGAGACAGGGTGAAAAAGTTATTTGTTATCATTCTAATTGCACAGTTACGCCAAAATCAGCGGTCACGCCGTATTGTTCGCTTTGATTGAATAGTCTGCGGTCAAACAGCCGGTTATAGGTTGATCGGCCATCTTCAATATTGGTGGCATTGCTGAGATTGAGAAAAAGAAACAGATTGTTGGTAAGGCCTTGCTTCAGCGCGAGGTCGATTCGTGGAAACGAATCGTTGAGCTGATCGCTCAAGCCGGTGGCGGAATATGAAACATGGTGTTCGCCTTGATGAAAG
>CAYUVM010000606.1:0-3380 GCA_964447935.1 uncultured Cytophagia bacterium
CGGATTTTATACTTATGTTTTGCAGAAAGAAGGCAGCGCTCCCCAAACCCTAGCGCAAAAATTGCCGGATTATGCCGAGTGTAAAAAAAAAAAAAAAATGCGCGAGATGAAAATGTTTTACACCTTTTCGCTGCAGCCGCTCGCTGATATTCATTTGCAATCGCATTTGCGGTATGAAATTCAAGCTGCGGGCAGCTTGAACACGGTTTATATTTTCGCCACGATTGGCATTTTTATTCTGCTCATTGCTTGCATCAATTATGTGAATCTGGCAACGGCACGCTCGTTGAGCCGGGCGCGGGAAGTCGGTGTGAAAAAGGTTTTGGGCGCGGCGAAAATGCAGTTGATCCGGCAGTTTTTGACGGAATCGACCACGGTTGCCGCTATCGCGTTTAGCCTCGCGCTATTGCTGATGGAACTCGCCCAACCATTTTTTTTTGAACTCACCGGCAACCAAAATGCGACGCTTTTTTCCAAGGAGTTGATCCGGCTTTTGCTCGGCACGACGTTGCTGGTTGGCTTGCTCTCCGGAATTTACCCCGCGTTTTTTATTTCAACCTTTCAGCCTTCCACGGTGTTGAAAGGCGCGTTCAAATCTTCGGCTTCCGGCATTTTTCTGCGCAAAGGGCTGGTGGTGTTGCAATTCGCGATTGCCATCGTGCTGCTCGTCGGCATTGTGGTGGTGCAGTCGCAAATGGATTTTATTCGCAACAAAGATTTAGGCTTCAATAAAGAAGAGTTGCTGGTGCTTGAGGTGAATGGGTTTTCCGAAGTCCGCGAGGGCATTCAGCCATTTCGCGATGAGTTGAGGGCCAACCCCGCCATTCGCGGCGTCGCGACTTCGCGCGGGCTGATTGTCAATGGTTTGGGCAATTCACTCATCGAAACCATTGACGCCAACGGCAAGCCGGTTTCAACAAGCATTTATCAGCATCAAATTGACTACGACTATCTGAATGTTTATGAAATGCGGCTCGTCGCAGGCCGAAATTTTTCGCCCCGAGCTGCCAGTGACACGGTCGGCGGCGTTTATATTGTAAATGAAGCCACGGTGCGTGCCCTCGGTTGGGGCGATTCGCAAAATGCCTTGGGCAAGCCGTTTCGCGCGGATGGGACCACCGGAACCGTGATCGGTGTGGTGAAGGATTTCCATTTCACTTCACTGCAAGAACGCATCGAGCCGGTCGCGCTTAGCCCCACCCGGCCCAACCGTTTTTCCCGCATTGCCGTGCGCCTCAATACCGCGCAACTTTCCGAAACCATAGCCTTCATCGAGCAAGCTTGGCAGAAGCATTTTCCCCAGGCCTTGCTGCAATACTCTTTTTTTGACGAGCGCTTAGATGAGCAATATCAAGCGGAAAAACTCTTTGGCAAAGTTTTCTCGATCTTCGTAGTGATTTCCCTGGTGGTGGCGTGCCTCGGCTTGTTCGGATTGGCCGCGTTCGCCGCCGAGCAACGCACCAAAGAAATCGGCATTCGCAAAGTGCTCGGCGCTTCGGTGGCGCACGTCATTTCGCTGCTGTCAAAGGATTTCGTGCGGCTGGTGGTGCTGGCCACTTTGATTGCCTGGCCGGTGGGTTATTTTGCGATGAGCCGGTGGCTGCAAAATTTTGCGTATCGTATCGACATCGGTTGGTGGATTTTTGCGCTGGCGGGCGGCCTGGCGTTGTTCATTGCCCTATTGACGGTGAGCCTGCAGGCGATTCGAGCCGCGCTGGCGAATCCGGTGGAAGCACTGCGGTACGAATAAGACGAGGCAAGCGCACAGAGCACGGCGCAAATTACGCCGTGCCTCGGCACTAGGCAAAAGGAGTTACATGTGTTTAAAAACTATTTAAAGATCGCCGCCCGCAATTTTTTGAAGTACAAAGCGTATTCGTTCATCAATATAGCCGGACTCGCCATCGGCATCGCCTGCTGCATTCTGATTTTGCTGTACGTGCAGGACGAGCTGAGTTATGATCGCTACCATCAAAACGCCGAGCAAATTTATCGCGTCGTAGTGGACGAAAACGATGAAGGCCGCGTGCGACGACGGGCTTCATCGTTTATACCGATGGCGCCGGCGCTGGCTGCGAGTTTTCCGGAAATCTCGCGGGCGGTGCGCGTTTTCCCGCGCAGCGTGACCGTCGCGCTGGGGCGAGAAAAAATTTTTCAGGAGGATCGTTTCTTTCTGGTGGATTCGACGTTCTTTGAGGTTTTTTCATTCAACTTTTTGCAGGGCAACGCGCCGAATGCATTGACCGAACCGGCGGGATTGATCGTCACCGCCGCAACTGCGAAAAAATATTTCGGCGCGGAGAATGCGGTTGGAAAAATATTGACGATTGACAACCGGAATGATTTTAAAATTGTCGCAGTGGTGGAGAATATACCAGCCAATTCGCATTTTGAATTTGATTTTCTAACAGCGCTTCGCAACGTTGATTTGATTGTTGGCCGCGGCCTGTTGCGCGATACGCACCAAACCTGGCATTGGCCGCCAGTTTACACATACATTGTGCTGCCGCCGAATTACGCCGCTGCCACATTTGAAAGCCGCGTGACAGAATCGCTGCGCCAGCTTATGCCCAAACGGGTAGCGGCGCAGCGTTCTTTTACTCTCCAAAAACTGACCGACATTCATCTGCGTTCGGATCGTGAAGAAGAGATCGCGCCGACAGGCAATATCGCTTATGTGTACATTTTCTCTGCGATTGCCGCGTTTATTTTACTCATCGCCTGCATCAACTTCATGAATCTCGCCACCGCTCGCGCCGCGGGCCGCGCCAGAGAAGTCGGTTTACGCAAAGTTATTGGCGCGCAACGCCTGCAATTGATTAAACAATTCCTGGGCGAGTCATTATTTTATACCGTGCTCGCGCTGCTGCTCGCATTGGCACTCGTCGAGTTGCTAATGCCGAGTTTTAATACGTTTGTTGGAAAACAAATCGTCGCGCATTATTTCAGCAATTGGAATTTTGCGTTGGGATTACTCGGTCTTACATTTCTTGTCGCGCTGCTGGCGGGAATTTACCCCGCGTTTTTTCTCGCACGTTTTCGTCCGGTGCAGGCGCTCCAGAGCAAGAGCCTGGCGGTTTTCGGCGGACGGGCGCCATTGCGTCTCCGCGCCATCCTGGTGGTCGCGCAATTTGCCATTTCGATTACGCTGATCGTGGTCACGGCAGTGGTTCAGGCACAGTTGCAATTTATTCAAAAGCAGCGCCTCGGCTTTAACAAAAATCACATTGTGGTGCTTCCGATTCGCGATGAGGCGGTGCAGAGTAATTTCGCCGCGATCAAGAACAGCCTATTGGCACAAACCGGCGTGGCGCAGGCAACCGCAATCTCGAATTTTCCGTGGGAAAACGGCTATTATGATTTTCGTCTCAACGCCGAAG
>CAYUVM010000607.1:0-3345 GCA_964447935.1 uncultured Cytophagia bacterium
GCGTAGGCGATCCGCTTGTTTATCCCAAAACGCCAAACTCATGGTGACCAATTTGACTTTCTGCAAACCACCGATTCTGCAACAGTCCTAATGATCGCTCTCCTGCCGCTTCAGGGATTCAATCTGCCAGGGTATGCCTTTAAGGACCTGGTGATTGAATCGCCAATAACAATATAACGAAGCAATGACTAAAAAAATCCACACGACGAGCGGCCGACCCAACCGTTGGGGAGAGCGCCGCAGACGGCGAAATTTTAGACGCGGCTTTGCACTTGGCGTCTCGCCTTCGTCGTCGGGATTGTAGAACCGCGGTTTATACTTAAATCCGCGTGGTGGCACAACCCGAAAAAGAGAACCCATTGCCATCCGTTTTTTTGACCTTTAAAAGTAACCAAATTCGTCTAAAGAGTCAAGCGCGATTTGTTTCAAAATGTTCTTGTACAGTGTCCAGTCCATAGTTAACTTTAATCCGTCGCTCATGAATGTTTTTCGGCTAACGCGCCCATCGCCAAAGAACTTTAACTTTTAGAGATCATGCTCCTTGCCCAACAATTTTTGCATCTCGTTGAAATCATGGCCAGACTGCGCGCCCCGGATGGCTGTCCCTGGGATCGCGAACAGACGCATCAATCATTGCGCCAATATTTATTGGAAGAAACCTATGAGGTGCTCGAAACCATCGATCAGGAAAAATATGAGGAATTACGCCAAGAATTGGGCGATCTGTTATTGCAGGTCATTTTTCATGCGCAAATTGCCGCCGAACAGGGACGGTTCACGATTGCGGAAGTCATTGCCGAAATCAGCGACAAACTAATTCGCCGCCATCCGCATGTATTCGGCGATGTGAAAGTCAATTCAGCAACGGAACAAAGCGCGTTGTGGGAAAAATTGAAAAAAGCCGAGGGCAAGAATTCGGTTTTAGACGGCGTTCCCGCCGCGCTGCCGGCGTTACAACGCGCGCAACGTTTGCAACAAAAAGCCGGCACCATTGGATTCGAATGGGAGAATCTCGAACAAGTGCTGCAAAAATTTGAATCCGAGCTGTTGGAGTTGGCCGAAGCGCGCGACACCGGCGATAACCACAAAGTTGTTGATGAATTTGGCGACGTGCTGTTCGCGTTCGTCAATATTGGCCGCTGGCTCAATCTCAGCGCCGAGGATGCGCTGCGCCAGGCTTGCGAGAAATTCAGCCGCCGCTTCCGGCTGGTCGAAGAACGCGCGCAGGCTTCCGAAACCGATGCAGCCGCGCCGACGCTGGAACAATGGGAAATCTGGTGGCAGGAAGCCAAGGCGCAGGTGCAAAGTTAATCTACTTTGTCGCTGCACTCAACCGCGCGTAGGCTTCTGGCGTATCGGCATCAACCAAAATATTTCCCGCCGGCAGCGCCACTTCAAGAACGGCTTCCGGATGCCGCGCGAGAATGGATTTACCGCCAACTTCGCCTTGCAAAGCCAGCAATTCTTCGCGATAGCGCAAATCAAAAAGCACGGGATTTCCCCGTTGCCCATTGAACGTGGGAACCCCAATCGATTTTTCGGTGGCGCGAGCAAACTCCGCAATTAAAAAATTTATTTCAGCCGTTGTAATCAACGGCTGATCGGCCAACGCAATCATAACTGTCTGCGCTGATGGGGCAAGTGCAGCAACGCCGGCCTGAATCGAACTCGCCATGCCGCCGCGAAAATTCGAATTAAAGATGAAACGCAACGCTCTTTTCTGCAATACCTTCTGAATGGCCGCGGCCTCGTGGCCGAGCACAACAATGACGTCATCGACTCTTGCTTCGAGTATGGCGTCGACGGCGCATTCAACAATCGTTTTTTCCTCCAGCGGCAGCAGCAGCTTGTTACGTCCCGCCATTCGCTTCGATTCCCCGGCGGCAAGAACAATTGCAGAAACTTTGAGCATTATTTGATTAACAGCAATCGTTTGGTGTCAATCAAGCGGCCTTCAATTCGCAACCGATAAAAATAAACCCCACTCGGCCAGTTGGCTGCATCCCAAAGCGCCTCATGCCGGCCGGCAGGAAGTTTTTGATCAATCAACGTGACAATTTCTTCGCCCAAAGGCGTAAAAACTTTCAACATGACCTGGCTGGCGCGCGAGAGCGTAAAAGGGATGGCCGTCACCGGATTAAACGGATTCGGATAATTTTGCCCGAGAAAAAAATCTTCCGGCGTTTGTGACGCCAAATCATTAACGCGGGTAATGGCCTGCACGCTGCGAAAAATGCCCGACCCGATGGTGCCGGCAAAAACGTAACCGTTGCTGTTCGTCGTCAAGGCGCGCACTTGACGGTTCGTCAGCCCGGTGCTGAGACTGCTCCAATTACCGCCGTTATCCAGGGAACGAAAAACTCCGCCGCCGCTGGTGCCCGCAAAAATATCGCCGCGCGCATGCACCGCCATCGCCAACACGGAACGGTTCGTCAAACCGAGCGAAGCCTCATTCCAGGTATCGCCGTTATCCAGCGACCGAAAAACCCCGCTGCCATTCGTGCCGGCAAAAATTTGATTATTGCGATTCACTTCAAACGCCCGCACGTCAATATTGGTCAGGCCGGTGATAATCAACCGCCAGCTATTGCCGTTGTCGGTGGAGCGTAAAACGCCGTCAAACGTATTAATAAAAAGATGATTTTGGGAATTAATCGTCATGGAAAAGACGATGCGGCTTCCCAACCCCGCGTTGACCGCTGCCCAGCTATCGCCATTATCGGTGGAACGAAAAACCCCCTCGCCCAAAGTGCCGGCAAAGAGATGGCCACTCGAATTGATCGCCAGCGCGCGGATATCGAGCGAACGCAATCCGGCGTTCACGCGGCTCCAACTTTCTCCTTCGTTGATTGAGCGATACACCCCACTACCGCTCGTGCCCGCAAAAATCTGCCCGGAGGAATTAATGGCGAGCGCATAAACCCGCCCGGTAATAATGTCGCCGTTTGTTAAATCCCAGTGTGCGCCATTATCCTGTGAGCGCAAAACGCCGCCGAAATGCGTGGCGGCAAAAATATGTCCGCGCGCATTCGTCGCCAGCGCGTAAATCGTGCTGGCCGCGAGGCCGCTGTTGGTCGCCGTCCAACTCACGCCATTATTCGACGATTGAAAAACGCCGCTGCCTCCGGTGGCCGCCAGCAGTCGATCGCTCGCGTCGATATCAAGATCGAGAACAACGTTGTGGCTCACCCCGGTGTTCCCCGCCGCCCAAGTATCACCATTCGTGGTTGAAACAAAAATACCGCTGGCCGTGCCGGCAAAAATATCTCCGCGGGAATTTACTTCCAGCGCAAATATGATCGGATTCATAATTCCGGTATTAAGTTGCAACCACGTATCTCCATT
>CAYUVM010000608.1:0-3334 GCA_964447935.1 uncultured Cytophagia bacterium
GAACCCGGGATCTGTCGCCATTTGCTGGCGGAACAACCGCGGCTAAAAATCATTACGTTACCAGCCAATGGTGAAATCGCCTGTTTGTACGAATCCGGCTCGCGCAAAAAGCGTATCGCCGAGCCTGGCGAGGCCTCCATTCTCGGCGCAATCCGGGAAGCCATGCGTTAAAGCGCGGGCTTGACCACGGAACAATTTCGCGCGGCGGGTTTATTTTCAAGAAAGAAGAAACTATTATGAACACCGTATTTCGTAACGATCCGATCAAACTGCATCCCGGCGTGCAGGAAGATGATTTTGAAAAGTTCATTACCACTGAACTTTTCCCGTTTTTCGTCAAAAAGTATGCGGCACCTACCGAGAACGCGCAGGCTCTACTGACGAGCCAACGTCTCCTCAAAGGCACCAAAGAACGGCGGAAATATCAATGGTTAACCGTATGGAACGGGACGGCGGAACGCGTGCAGGGCTTTGCTTTTGAGTCGGCCCTTATTGATGACGATAACTTTGCCGAGACTGATCAGGTGCTGAAAAAATTGGAATCGTACGGCATGCGTTTTTCGGCCAGCATTTTGACTGAAGTGGCCAAGCAATCTGCGGCGCCGGAACCTTCAATGCTGTAAATCACCTCGGTATGATTGTTAGTTAATATAAACGCCTCAAGGAGATAAAATGACACCCAATTCCTGCACCAATTTGAACCATCGCCGCTCGGAAGCGCCAGTCCGCTGTTGTCCACAATGCGGCATCGTGGTCAATGCGCACATTGCGACGCGACGATGCAGCGAGGGCAACCATGCCCGTAGCCGGCGCAATCAGAATCTCTTTTGTGTTGATTGTGGCGATATGCTCCGACGCGCCTCAGCCACAACAACGCCGTTGCGCCATTGACATTGAGAGCAGCAACTGACTTGTACAAAAATTCCCGAGCGCAATGGCAAATTTTGAGTTGCCAAGCGCCGCTAAAAATTTCATTGCTTTGCCAGGAGACGATCCCCATGCCAACCACGACGAGAACTAAATGCTATGTGCACGAAGTGCGCCAGCCTTTAGACCTGCCTTACGAGCCGCATAAATACCATCTTTGTTTAATTTGTCAAATCCGATTGTTGGAAATAGCGAAAACCGATTATCGCTTCGAGTGCAGCAAACAAGTGGTCAAGATCTCTCTCCAACCCGAACCTCAGAAAAAAGCTGCTTAGAGGAAAATATGCAAAGTAAGGACAATACGATTTTTGTTGGGGTCAGGGTCAATGAACGGCTGCGCGACCAACTTGATTCCAGCCTGGCTTCGATGAAAACGTTTTTCAATGAGAAGAATCCCGAGTATTTGCAGATCATGCAAATCGACGACGAGGAGTATATCGGCAAGGTTACGGCGAGCGGCGCGGCTTTGGAAACGTAAAGCAATATGCTTCAGAACTAGAAAACCATGCAGCAGAAGATTTGTCCGAAATTTGTCGTGGCGGATGGCGCCATTAAAATTTTTGCGCTGACCCCTCCACCAACGCGAACCTATCATTAAAGTACAACCCGTTTGCGATTCAACCTACTAATCTTTATCAAATGTTCTTGGCGATGATTGACATATCGGCAATGGCCATTTTTATCGGGAAGCTCGCGAATAGTTTCTACTGATGTTTGTGCCCTCCGTCCGTAAAAACCGTCAATCCGGAAAGCTCGGTGCATTGGATGGTGAAATTCTGCTCATAAAACGCGCAGGCTGAATATTTTTAAAGGGACTTTACAAAACGACCTTTGCCTTTGCCGATCGAGCCAAGTGGCAAGACAATATTACCGCTGCCGCACCGCCCGAACTTGGTTACTGCTGGATTTGATCCGGTTCAATCTACTATAACCATAGTTGAAATTGACATACCACACCGAGTCCGCTTCCCCGCGATCTGCCGTCCACATCCACGCGCGCCGTTTAGAATTAAAAATCGGATCAATGTACAATCCCGCACTATTCGGCGTGTGCTCCATCAGCGTCATCGCCTCATCCAAGGTCGGTAACCGCCAATCGTTGTAGCCGGCAAAACCGCGCTTGTTCAGATTATTGATCCACTGTGTGGCCAAATTATAGAGCATATGTTCCGGCGAAGCGGCTTGTTGCCACATCAACCCCGTCTCCTGGTCAACCACCACTTCATCACGAGATAGGATTTTGGTCATATACCGGTTCATCGAGTTGCTATCTTTAAATCTAGCGAGCGTATTATTTTCTGCAAGCATGAAATCTCCTTGGTCGGTTTGATCGAGTTTCCCTCCAGACGCGGCCGGCATAGCGCTGCTACGAATATAATATACGGCAAAATAATTTAACAAAGAAGGGATATTTGAGAAATAACCACCGGGCTGGTGCGTCGAAAGTGCGAAGTTACTTCAGAAACGTGAAAGGGCAGAATAATTTTTAAATTATTCTGCCCTTTTGTTGCGCCTGTAGCGTTGCTGCAGCTACCGAACTGCGAATAGGCAAAGGCAGCGTTAAAAACGCCCATGGTTTTGCCAAAATCATTCCGCCCGCTGGCCACCAACAACCTGCTTTACCCCTCGTTTTCCCACTCCACATGGTATTTCGCCCCGCGCTCCGGCTCAACTTCCACGACGTATTCGCGGGAGTTTTCATCTGCACCGGCAATCGGAATTTCTTCGCGTTTCAACAACTCGCGGGTAGCACTGTATTTCGTCAGATAAACCCGTTCGGGCAACAGCGATTGATAAAACTGCAAGCGCAGGCTCAATTTACTGCAGCCCGCCACATGCGCGAATGAAACCTCCTGATAGGGAAAAGACCGATGATTTTCGTCAATCAACTCATAAGTCAGCGTCAGCGGTTTGGTCTCGCGTTTGTGTAACGGCTCGGCAAACAGTAAGACATAGCGCCGCCATTTCGGAATGTTATTCGGGTCGGGAATCGGCGCGAGCGCATCGTTCGGCGCGGCTTCGCAAACCACGCGCGCTTCGCCCGTGCCGGACCAGAAGAACTTAAACAGATAACGGTCGACCGTGCGGAGGGCGCGAAAATGATATTGATGCCGCACCACGCGCCGGTCTTTGTAAACGCGCACCTGCATCTGATCTTCATCAATCCACAGATGCGGATTGGACAGCGCCACCCCTTTTTCCTGCAAATTCTGTTTATAAAAATGGAGAATGGCAAAACACAGAACGGCAATCGCAATTGCCATCAGCCCGAATTGCAATTCGTTGCGATAGGCAAAAACCAGCCCCCCGCCAGCCGCCACAATGGCGATGACGTTAATAACATTATAAACCAGCTGAAATGTATTCCTTCCAACCTCGATCCAGTGCTCCCCGCGCCGAGATTTTT
>CAYUVM010000609.1:0-3327 GCA_964447935.1 uncultured Cytophagia bacterium
GCTTTCCGAACAATTAAACGAAGATTATAAAGCCGCCATGAAAAGCGGCGACAAAATGCGCGTCGATACGCTGCGCCTGATGCGCGCGCAATTAAAGCAGGAGCAAATCGACAAAATGCACGCGTTGTCGCCGGAAGAGGAAATGGCGGTGTTGTCCAACGCCGCCAAGAAACGCCGTGAAGCCATCGATTCTTATCGCCAAGCCGGGCGTGACGATTTGCAGCAGCAGGAAACCGCTGAATTGGCGATTATCTCCCACTATTTGCCGCAGGCGCTTTCCAGCGACGAGTTGGCAAAAATCATTGCCGCCGCCATTGCGGAAACGGGCAGTACCACCGCTGGTGATTTGGGCAAAGGGATGGGAAAAATTATGACGCTCATTAAAGGCCGCGCCGACGGCAAAGTGGCGCAGCAAATGGTTCGCGAAAAACTGGGCGGTTGAGTCACGCCGGTTTACGCCCGCCAACACCTTTCGATTCCAGCAGGTAAAACAATTTTATGGCCGTCGAAATCAGCTACGCCGATTTTACCATCATCGCCGTTATGATTATTTTCGGATTTGAGGGCTATCGGGGAGGCCTTTTTAACGGCATTTTGAGTATCGGCGGACTGCATTTTTCGCTTTTCGTCGCCGTCATCTTACTGCCGCTGGCCGCCAATTTTTTTAACTTTGTTATTGAGCTGCCGGCGAATATCAGCGTGGTGATGGGGTTTGTCACTATTTTTGTTGCCTGTCTTTTGCTTTACGCTTTCGTCGCCGAGTGGCTTCGCAAAATCATCAAAATGGAAGTGGTCGATTGGTTCAACCGTTTGACCGGCACGTTGATCGGTTTGTATAAAGGCCTCATTACCGCCAGCCTATTGGCGCTGGGTTTTTCGCTTTTGCCGCCTGCGGCCGTGGTGCAAAGTACGGAAAACAACAGCACCTTTATGCGCCCGGTCAAATACGTCGCGCCATTTACCTACAATATTTTTCGCAAGCTTTACGCCAATACCCCGTCCTTTGAAGATACCCTAAAAAACGCCTATGCGCGCATGGAAAAGGAGCCGGATGAAATGGCGCAAGTTCTGATCGACGAATTCCACAACCGCTATTTGCGAAAGAATGTGGACAAAAAGCAGTAACGCACACCCCGATTTTTTTATTTTAGGAAAATCCCATGAACAAAGTCGGGGTTTGGCTTTTGTATGTACCCAACTAATGATAACAGGATTCATTTCAGCCCGGACGAGACGACTGTCGCGTCCGCTCACCCTCGTGCTTCACATCATTCTCCGGATCAACCTGACTCGCCGTTTAGAATTTCTGCTCGTGAACCTCACGACGCCACCCAACTTTTAGAATTTGAAAAAATTCTCGACCAAATTGCCGGCGTCGCGCTTTCGCCCATGGGCGCAGAAGAGATTCGCGCGCTGCGCCCGTTTTCTGATCGCCAGCAGATTCAGCAACGGCTCGACGAGCTTTCTGAAATGCGTGCTATTCTAGATTATGACGAGCCGTTGCCATTGAACGGCAGCGCCGATCTGCGCCCGGCATTGCAACACCTGCGCATCGCCGGCCGTACGCTGGATATTCGTCAGCTTATTGATCTGGCGCAGTTCCTCGGTTCCGCTCGCCGCGTCCGCGGCTACGTGTTGGCCCGCCGTGAAAAATACCCGCTGCTCGCCACCATCACCCAGCCGCTGACGCCGATGCAAGATTTGGAAACCGCGATTGAGAATGCCATCAGCTTCACCGACGGCAGCGTGAAAGATTCCGCCAGCCCGACCCTCGGCCGTCTGCGCAAAGAAATTCGCCGCGCGATGACGGAAACGCGCGACCGCTTGCAGGGCATGCTCAAAAAACTTGCCGCCCGCGATATGCTGCAGGAAGAAATCATTACCATGCGCGAAGGCCGGCTCGTGCTCATGCTCAAAGATGAATATCGCCAGCGCGTTCCCGGGCTTGTTCACGATGAGTCGGCCAGCGGCCGCACGCTCTTTGTCGAGCCGATGGAATCCGTGGAAATGAACAATCGCATTCGCCAATTGCAAAGCGCTGAACGCGAAGAGATTGAGCGCATCTTACTGGAGCTTTCGAATCGCCTGCGGATGAACCTCACCGGTCTGCAAATCAATTTCACGCGACTTGTTCAAATTGATGTCATTCACGCCAAAGCGCATTTCTCGCGGCAGCTTGATTGTTATGCGCCGCAGTTAGATGCGCACGGCATTCTAAAACTCGTCAAAGCCAAACACCCGTTGTTACTGCTCACCTCGGATCGCCGTAAAGGCCGCGATCGCGTCGTCCCGCTCGATCTGGAGTTGGGCGGCGAGACGGCAACCCTCATTCTTACCGGCCCGAACGCTGGAGGCAAAACCGTTGCGCTAAAAACTGTTGGCCTGTTGGCGTTGATGACCAATTGCGGCTTGCATATTCCCGCGCAACCCGACAGTCAGATTCCCATTTTTTCCCATCTTTTCGTCGATATCGGCGACCGGCAATCTATTGAAGACGATTTGTCGACTTTCACTTCGCATATGGCGCGCGTCGTGGAAATCTTGCGGCAGGCGCAATCCGGCGATTTGGTGTTGATGGATGAAATCGGTTCGGGCACGGATCCGGAAGCCGGCGCGGCCTTGGCTATGGCTATTTTACAGGAACTCACGCAGCGGCGTTGTATGACGATCGTCACCACGCATCACGGCGCGCTCAAAACTTTTGCGCACGAAACGTCCGGCGTGGCGAACGGCTCAATGGCATTTGACGGCGACACCTTGCGTCCAACCTATCAATTCCGTCCCGGCCTGCCCGGCGCGAGCTATGCGTTTGAGATCGCCGAACGCCTCGGTTTGCAAACCGAGGTGATCGCGGCCGCGAGTCAATTCGTTGGCCAAGAAAAAGGCAAAATTGAACATTTGCTCGCCGAACTTGATCAGAAATTGACTGAGCAACGCGAGACGGCGGAAAGGCTCAAACACGAAGAAGCGCGTTTCACCACGATGGCACAACAATATGAAGAGCGGCTGGCGGCCTTGAAAGCACAGGAACGCGAGCGCAAACAAAAAGCGCTGGCCGAGTCCGAAGCGATCTTGCAGCGTGCCAACGCCGCCGTGGAAAAAGCCGTACGCGAAATTCGGGAGCAAGCGGCAAGCCGCGAAGCCATTCAAACGGCGAAAAAAGAGTTGCTGGCGGTGCAGAATGAAATTGGGCAGGAGAAACGCGAGACGATAACGAATCCGGCAACAGCGCCGGCCCAACCGTTACAAGAGGTTCGCCCCGGCATGAAAGTTAAGTGGTTCAAACAAAATGCCGTGGCGACGGTATTAGAAGCGCCGGATTCTTCG
>CAYUVM010000610.1:0-3317 GCA_964447935.1 uncultured Cytophagia bacterium
CAAGCGAGTGGATAATTCAAAATTGGTTGTTTAAAATAAGCGAACGAGCAGTCAGGAAGATTTAAGATAATCGAAATTTTATCAAAAGGAGCTTTACCATGAAATGGCAAAATTGGTGGCGCGGATTACTGGCGGCAAGTTTGATCACAATCGGATGCTCGGAAAATGCCACTGGTCCCGAGGAAACGGTTGCCGACCTTTCGGAGACGGAGCAGATGGCGATGGTGGCCAGTGAGGTGGCGGAGGCTGATGGCGGCTTGATGACGGATTTGAAGATGACGTCGTCCAATTCTAACGGTAGTTATTCGGCGCTGGGCAAATCGGCGGGTTTTGACACGACGATTACGAAAAACTGGGTGACTTATAAATTGAGCCTTAAATTTTTTAATGAACGGGGCGTCGAACAAAATCGTTATATCGTTGGCGTTACCGATAGCATCACCTATCAGAGCGCCTTGTCCGGCAGCCGCTCCGATAATGCGCGGGGTAGCAGCATCAATTTAAAGAGCGGCGCGTCGCTAAATGCGACCGACCTCAAAACCGGCACGATTCTCGTGAACGGCGCCGGCGCGAATAACTCCACGTATGGCTTTGCCGGCAAAAATCGGCAGTTGAGTGTTGCGGCCGCGAGTTCTTATGTCGTTCGCAATGTGGTGATCAATACGAAAAATAGCGGCTATGTTCCAACCTCCGGAACGGTGGACGGCACAATCAAAGGCACGTTCACCGTCGCGGGCGGAAAAAACAACACGGCCAAGGATTATTCGTTCACCTTCACGCTGACTTTTAATGGAAACAATCAGGTGACGGTGACCCTGCCGAACGGCAAACAGTTCACGCTGAATTTAGTGACAGGCCAATTTAATTAAAATAACACCGGAGTGCAAACTTCAGTTTGTGCTTGTTGAAAGCTAAAGCTTGCACTCCGATATCGGTTTGAGGAATATCATGTTTCAATTAACACAAAAAAATCTACGGCCATTTCTGTTCGCTGCCGTCATCAAAGTCACGCTACTCACCCAGATCGCGTGGCGCTATGGCGAAGATTTGCAGACGCCGAATCTCGCTGCGCACAGCACGTTTCATTATGAATTAACGCGCACCCTCGCGCGCGCTGCCGGTTTCACCGCCGAAGAGGCAGAGTTGATCGCCGTCGCCGACGAAGCAACCGACGTCGGCAATTTCACCGGCGAAACTGGAGTGAACGTGCAAATCGAAGGCACGAAGCGCATCAGCGCCGTCGGGGCTTATTGGCATTTTGCGCGGCGTGATCGCGATAATGTCACCAACGAGTATCTTTATCCGGGCGCACGCAATACCTGCGAATATTTTGACGGCACATTACAAGCATGCCCAAACGGCCAATCGGAGTTGGATGAGATCGAGAAGTGGGCGGTGTACGGCACGGCGCTACCGAGCGCCGGCACGCCGAAAATTTCTCGCGATGGCGGCAAAACCTTGCAACCGGTGCAAAGCAAAACTTAGGAAGCACACGCGATCTATCTGCACGCGCTGGCCGATTCTTATTCGCATGAAGCTTGCATGAAAGCAGAACAATTTCGCGGGCATAAGCCGAATCCTGATGAATGCAATGCGGTCGCATGGCACAATGAAGCGGAATTTGGGCATATTCCCCAGCAAGACACCGGCGTGAATTACACTGAAGAAGCGGCGCAGGCAACATGGCTGGCATTGAAATGGTATCGCCGGCAAAATCATCTCGATGGTGCAGCGGCGTGGAGCGATGAGCAAGCGTTTAAATTTATCAAAGGTTGGGTGAGGTTGGATAAAGCGTTGGTGCGCCGTGAAGTGGCGGTCAAAGCGATGGAAACGATTTAAAGATTTTTAAGAAATTCGCTGTTAGGCAAAATCCTACCGAATGTAAACGATCCGGTAGGGTTTTGTATGAAACGCACTGATTTAGCGCAGCAACACCGCTTGGCGAATTTGGGAAAAGGACGCCGCCTGGAGTTGATAGAAATAAATCCCGCTGGGCAAATTTACCGCGTTGAAAGTGACATGGTGCTCGCCCGCCGGCAACGAGGCGTTCACCAGCGTTGCCAACTCTCGCCCGGTGCAATCAAAAATTTTCAACGTAACCTTTTCGGGAACCGGAAGCGAAAAACGAATCGTCGTTGACGGATTGCCGAAGGTTCCGTGGGCGGAAAACGGATTCGGGTAATTTTGCTCTAATTTAAAAGTTGCCGGCAATTCATCGCCAGATGCATCGACCGCCGTCGTTGGATATTTTTCAATGGGATCGCCCGACGTTAAATTTTTCCCTGCGAACGCGGGGTATTCCGGCGCGTAGCGGTAGGCACGAAATACGTTATTCTCTTGCCCCTGCTGGCCGGCGGGAATCGGCGTGCCCTGCGTTAGCGGGCCACTCGCCACCACGGGATTAATATATTTCCACACGACTTCTTTTGCTGCCGTCACCTCAAAGAAAATGCCGTGCGGGCCGTCGCAAATCAACGTGTTGCCGTTGGGCAGGCGCTGCGCGCCGGAAATGTTCATCGCATAAAAATCGGTTGGATTCGAGGCCACATAACTCCACGTTACCGCGTCCGGCCCGAAGGCGGATCCGGCGGCGCGCGTGTAATTGCCGTTCACCTCAACCGGCGAAATAATTTCATCGACTGAAGAATAACGGCGATTGGTGCCATTGTTAAAAATGAGTAAACGCCCTGCACCCGGCAGGCCCGGTTCGATCCATTGCGCATCGTGTTGTCCGAAAAGTTTTTGCTGGCTCGCGTTGCCTTTTTTGTACGCCTGCGGATTGCCCCACCGATACAGCAAATCACCGCCCTTGCCATATTTGCCGCCGGTGTGTCCGGCGGCTTCAGCTGTCGTTGTACTGTGATCGATAATCCAAATCTCATTGAAATTGTTGTGAATGCTGAGAATGATTTGATCGAGTTGCGGATTGTAATTCACCGAATTAATGTGCTGCCAGTCGGCGTTGTTGTTGGCGGAAAAATTAAGATCGATCAACTCGGGATGATCGGCGACGACGCCATAGTTGGGTTTGGTGGCATCGTAATCTTGAATCAAATGATCCCATACATGCCACTCCCAAACGATCTCCCCGCCAGTCGCGCCCTGTGGTTTGACTTCGATAATCTTGTCCGGCCACAATCCGGCGTTTGTTATTAATGTCGGTTTTCTACCGGCTGCCATTGCGTCGCTGGAAGATTTCAACTCCCACGCAATGAGCAGTACATTGCCGTTGGGTAAGCGTCTGATGTCGTGATGTTGCAAATACTGATCGCTCGAATAGCCCCAATCCCACCGCAGATTACCGTCCCAATCATATT
>CAYUVM010000611.1:0-3312 GCA_964447935.1 uncultured Cytophagia bacterium
TACAATATACATAAAACTTAAGCAATTGTAAAGTTTATTTTTTTACAGTGTCTAATGCAGATATGAGGGGTGGTAAATCCCGGGTTACGACTTGCCAAACAATACTATAGTTGACGCCCATGTAATCATGAACTATTTTGTGGCGCATGCCTGTTATTTCGTGCCAAGGAATCTCAGGATGCGCCTCACAACTTTTCCGTGAAACACGCTGTGCGGCTTCTCCGATGATTTGAATAAGATACGCGAGGGCCAGCCGCAGAGTCTCATCGGCGTCATAAGCATCACGAGTAACGCCTAATATTTTTGTGTAAGCTTTTCGCGCAGAGTCCAGCATATGCCCAAAATAAAGCATATCATCCTTCGGCATATTGCACCTCGGCCTCAGCCAAAACGCGCTCGCGGATGCGACGATTGAGAAATTCCGGCGTGACTAAATCAACCTCATGCCCGCCCAAGAGTTCAGAAAGCTCATCTTGCACCCGAATAAATGCAAAACCTGGAATATGCGCTGGGTCAAATTCAACGAGAACGTCAATATCGCTTTCCGGCTGAAAATCATCCCGTAGCACAGAACCGAACAAAGCCAGTTTGCGGATATGATGGCGCCGACAGAATTCCGCCAATTTATCGTGTGCAATATTGATATTTGATTGTATCATATAAAGCTTCAGCGACTGAAAAACTCACAAGTTCGGAACAGCGGCGAAGCGATTTCAATTATTCAGGACAAAATAAATTGCACACAAATTTTTACAAATACAAGCGCAATTATCGAACACGACCGCATCGAAGTGATGATCAAGAAGAGAAATTAAACAAGCGTCGAATCTGAGCATAAAAGATGCTGGTTGCGAGATGCCTGTTGAGTATCCAGCAACCAGCAAGGACATTTATTTTTTCCGGCGCCGCAACAACACCAGCGGCAACAGGAAAAATGCCATATTCGCCGGAACCTCTACGGCCCAGCGGGTCGAGGAATCCAAACCCTGAAACGATAACGCGGGCTGACCGCAGCAACCTTCGGACGGTGGTTGCTCATTCGTTACTTTAAATGTATACGTCTGGCTCACCGAGCGATTGTTGGCGTCATCTCGCGCCACAACGACGTAACTGATCGTCGTCTCCAATGCCTTGCCGGGGATACTCGCCGCATAAGAATCATTGCCGGTGCTCGTCATATCCACGCTGTCACTCGTCGTGCTGTTGACTGAATAAACCAGCTTGACGTTGGTCACCATGCCGTCATCAACCACGGAGGTGCTGACGTTGTACGGGCCAGTCACATTGTTCGTGTACGGCAAATCGGTGGTGAGTGCAATCAACGGTTTGGTGGAAAACGCATTCGCGAGATTCAACCGTCCGCCGGTGGTCATGCGATTCACAAACGCCGTCTTGCGATCGGTCGAGCCGAGGAGTCGCACAATCACTTGCTTCATGGTTAGCGTCGGATATTGCGCCCAAATCAGCGCTGCAGCGCCGGCCACATGCGGCGTTGCCATGCTCGTACCGCTCAACAATTGATAACGGCCCAGCGGTTGCGCACTGAGAATGCTCGAACCCGGCGCCGCCAGATCAACGGTGTAGCGGCCGTAATTGGAAAAACTCGAGAGCGCGTCGTTGCGATCCGAGCTGGCCACGGCCACGACATTGGGCACGTTATAAGTCGAAGGATAATTCGCGGTGTTATCGGTGTTCGAGGACTCGTTGCCCGCGGCGGCGATAAAAAGCGAGCCGCGATCATGCGCGAATTGAATGGCGTCTTGCAGTGTGCGGGAATTTTCGCCGCCGCCCCAACTGTTGCTGGAAATTTTGGCGCCCATCGTCGCGGCATAAATAATCGCCTCCGCTCCATCTTCCGTGGTACCCGAGCCATCGCTGCCGAGAAATTTAAGCGGCATGATTTTCACGCGCCAGTTCACGCCCGCAACGCCTTTGCCGTTATTGCCAACCGCGCCCACCATGCCGGCGCAGTGCGTGCCGTGCTGATTGTCATCGTACGGATTATTGTTATCCGCTGAAAAATTCCAGCCGCGATAATCATCTTTATAGCCATTGTTATCATCGTCGATGCCGTTATTTTCCTTGCCGCCGCCGGATTCGCCGGGATTGCGCCACATCTGGTCTTTCAAATCTTCATGATCGTAATCGACCCCGGTGTCAATGACGGCGACGAGCACGTCGCTGCTGCCGGTTTGTGTGGCCCACGCTTCCGGGGCGTCGATATCGGCGTCATTGCTGTTATTCATGTTCCACTGTTCGTTAAAACGCGTATCATTCGGAATGCGCGGCGCGCCTTGTTTAACCGCAAACGGCGGGCCTTCCGGAATGGTCTCCACCGCGTAGAGATAATAATTCGGTTCGGCGTATTCGATATTGGGATCCGCCTTGCATTGCTGCACGACGGCGTCAACGGATTTATTGGTCTTGCAGACGATAAACCCCAGTGAGGCCGAACTGCGCAAGAATTGCAGGCCGGCATATTGTTCACCCGATCGTTTCGCGCTCTCGGCCACTCCCGCCCGGTATTTAATGATGATTTCTCCCGGTACCGCGCGTGGCTTGCCGGAAATTTTTCTTTGCGCCCAACCGCTGTTGACACTCAATAACACCAGCAACAGACAAATCAGAAACTGCAATCCTTTGCCTGCCATTTGTCCTGCCTGTTTCTCCTTCATTAGCATTCTCCAAAAGGTAAATAATGAGTAGTGAATTGCCCTGAATAAAATAAGACACCAAAATGTTTAATTGGTCCCGATTCGGATGCGCCAGGTACGGCCGCCGAAAGAAGTTTTATACCACTGGATTTTCGAGTTCGCCCAAGCCGGTGATGCTTGCTGTGATTAGGTCGCCCGGATTAAGCGGGCCAACGCCGGAGGGAGTGCCCGTGGCAATAATATCGCCCGGTTGCAACGTGCAAAAACGCGAGAGATAACTAACCAACTCTGCAACTGGGAAAATCATATCTGCGGTCGAGCCTTGCTGCCGAACGGTGTCATTCACTTTCAATTCTAAATTGAGTGCTTGAGGATTGGGCACATTTTCCGCTGGAATTAGATATGGGCCGACCGGGCAGAACGTATCGAAGCTTTTAGCGCGAAACCACGGCAAATTGGCCGTGGTGTCTTTTTTCTGCAATTCGCGCGCGGTGATATCGTTTAAAATAGTATAGCCGGCAATAAAATCACCGGCGAATTGAGCCGCAATATTCGAGGCGGTTTTGCCGATCACCAACGCCAACTCAATCTCATGATCGATGCGGCCCCGGCCTTCCTGGAAGTCTTGGTCGGCGGGGGTGAAGGCGTTGTTGCCGTA
>CAYUVM010000612.1:0-3311 GCA_964447935.1 uncultured Cytophagia bacterium
CTGGCTGCGCGCTGGATCAAAGGAGAATTCATACGGATTGGTTTGGTTGCGGGGCTGAGTCGTGAAATCGGGCATGGGTTTTAAATTTTCAAAAAAAGTTGCGGAAGCCTGCGGCACATCCGAGATTTTGACGCCATCCGAAAGCTGCAATTTTACCCGCACGACTCCGGACGTATCCGGAACAAAGAGCAGATCGCCGTCAAACTTTCCCGGGGCGGCGCCAAACGTCAAGCCGTCGGCGCTGGGCTGGCTAAATTGATCATGGCTGATTTTACCGCCGCCGCTCTCAAAAGAAAAAATGGCTTGCAGTTTACGCGTGGTGGAGTTGCTGAATTCGGGATCATCATAGCGCAAATACAATTTGTAACTCGTTCCCGGTTTAAATTTCAGCGAGTCCGTCCGGCCATTGGGTAAAACATTGTCTGACTTGAATCGAAACTCGGCGATCGCCGGTTTCACGTTTTGGGCGGAAAAAGGATCTTTGTGCTTTTCGCAGGCGACGATAAAAATACCGGCCCCCACCGTGAAAAGTGCCAGTACCAACAAAAGATTTTTTTTCATTTTCACACTTTCCTGTATGACTTTATTTTCTAAAAAATATTCGCGATCAGCGCGTAAAACTCCAGCCCTTCGTCCAGCGTCGTCACTTCTTCGTTGAACGGGTTGACATCGGATTGATTCAAATACCGTCCGACGATCGGCACACCCGCCGCGGCGCTTTTCAATTCTTCGACCACAACCTGTTTGGCTTTCGCGCTCAACGGCAAATAGGGAATACCCGGCAACGATTTCAAATCATACGCGCGCCCGCTACAAGTGTACGTCACACCGTCGAGGCGGATTTCACGAAAATCAATCTGGACGCGATTGTTTTGCAAATTACAAATGCCGAGCAAAACGGAGCGGCGCGGAATGGCGATATTGTTCCAGGTCTCATCTTTCATCACGCGTGCTTCCAGCAGACTGCCGTTCGTGACCGGCGTGCGGTCGGGAAGAATGACCTTGAGGCGAAGCGTTTGCAAGCCGGTCAAGCCTCCGAATGCGTTCGCGCTGGCGCCCGGCGACTGATTCAACGAGCTGACCACGATCATGCTGCCGCCATCGCCGGCTCCGCCGAGACGCACCGGCGCCGCAGAAGGCGGCGGCTCAACATATTCACGCGTGCTGCGACTCGAAGGGCTGCGCTCGGCCGGTGCATAAGACCGTGACGAACTCACCGGCGCCGGCTCGTTGACCGGCAACGTGGGATGACTGAACGGAATCGTATCGACACGCACGATCTGATAATCCAGATCTTTCTGCGGGGGTGCTTTGTGCATGACAATCGGCCCGGGTTTGCGGTTGCCAGGCGCGGATTGACGCTGCGCAAAAAGAAAAAAGAAGACAAAAACCGCGAGCACGGCGACGATGCCGATCATGATCATCTGCGGCTTCATGCGCTTCCGGCCGTTGATCATGCTGTAAACAAAATCATTTATATTCATATTTCACCTTTGGTAATTGGCAATTTTAAACTCGCATTTGCCGATTTTAAATTGCTTCACTGCACGTACGACCCCGGCACGGTCAGCACGAGATGGCGCCGGCCGCTCTCTTCGTTGCATTTGATTTCAACCGTGCTCTTATCGGAGAAGCCCTGTTTGTCGAAAACAAACAACAGCCGCCCGGTGGTGCCGGGTTTGACCGCGGGATTATAAAATTCCCGCACCGGTTCGATTTCGGTTTCTTTAACCTTTTTCCGGAACAAACCCAGCGAGCGATTATGATCAATCAACCGGAAACGCACGTAACCAATATCGTAAGGAATTTTCGAGTTATTGATAACGGAACCGATAAGGTAGAGTTTGTCGTCGATCTGCACCATGTGATCAAGCGCCAAAATCACACTGGAATTTTTCACACTGTGCGTATAACGGCGCGTTGTTTTAAAGTAAGATGAAATAATCGAGCGGGCTTTCGGACTGATCTCTTCCAATTCCTTGGCTTTGTTCGTCGCGCCGTTTTTGGGGGAGCCTGCGCCGTTTTTGCTGCCATCGCTCTTGGCTTCTTTCTCCGGTGCCGCGGGTGCCGGCCGGGTCGGCGTCGTCGGCAATAAGCGAATTTCCAGATCGGGCGAATCCGCCACTTGCAGCACGAGATTATACGAATCCATGCCGGCCTTGATAAACATGTTGGTCGAGCCGCTGCTGACGTTGGGCTTGACCAGAATATAATTGCCGGAATTTTGCACTGTGAAACTTTGTGAATTGCCGACTGAGACCAATTCCGGCGGCGACGGGCAAACGATGACGGTAGCGAAACCCGGTTTGACTTTGACGGTGCGCTGTTGCGCCCGCGCACCCGGCCCCACGAGCAGGGTAGTGACGGCCAAAAAATAGAGGATTTTTCTCATGCCTTGTCTTGTGTGTAGTTAATGATTCGCATCCCGAATGGATTATCCTGAGTTCTCGGCACGATGGTGATCTGCAACGTGAATTTGATCGGAATCGACGGTGAGCCTGGAAAAACCTGCCGCCCGGTGACGATGGACTCGAAGTCGCTGGCTTCGCGCACTTGAATATCGGCGATCTCGAATTGAATATTGCCCGAAGTGTTCTGCACAATTTTAGGAATATCGGAATTCTTAATGGCGTCAAACATAAAATATTCCAGTTCGCTCGTGCACATTTTCATCGCCGCGCGAAAATGCGTGTTAAAACTCTCGCGATTGTATTCGAGAAAATTCTTCGAAAATTCCTGGGTGAATTTTCGCACTTCGTGGATCGAGCGCATTTCCTTCGCCGGCTCGGTGGCGTAAGCGTACCCTTCTTTAATCACATACGTTTCCACCGGCCGCGTAAAGCCGAGAAAACCCAAATACGCCAGAACAATATTCACCACAACGAGAAAAATCACGAGCCGCTTGAAAAAAATATTGCTTTTAACCAACTCGCCATAAAATTCGTAGTATTGCGATTTTTCGTTCATTTATTTTCTCCTGCCAACTTGCTTTTTTCTTACGCTTGCTCGCCCTCTTACTCTTAATCCCAGCTTAACCACAAAAAACTAAAAGCGCGTAAGAGAACGAGAAAGAGTACGAGCAATAATTTTTATATTTATCCTTGCAGATTGTTCACACTTCCCGCGGTCTGGGCCGCGCCGCCGAACGGCCAATTGGCAATCGGTGTTTCGGCGCGTGCGATGGAATCCGCCGCGGTGTTGGTCGCCGCCGCCGCCGGGCTGGAAGAAAGCGCGCGCGCGCCGGAGATGATGGTGCTTGCCGCGGTGTTCGTCACATTTTGCGTGGCCTGGCTCGAATAAGTTTGCAGCCG
>CAYUVM010000613.1:0-3305 GCA_964447935.1 uncultured Cytophagia bacterium
ATCATACTCATTAACGGAAAAATAATATTCGGCAGCAACGCCGCATTGACGGCGCTGATTTCAAGCAATAATCGAGGAAACATCGTCGTGGAGGCGATAATGGCGCCGAGCGCTAACAGCCTTGCCAGATCGCTATTTTGCTTGCTGCGCTGGGCAAAACTAACGGTAACGGCGGTGCTGGAAATCAAGCCGCCGAGCAATCCAATTAGAGGAATGCTGCGCTGCGGGCCGACTATTTTAACCAACACGTAACCGGTGAAACTAATTCCCGCCACCAAAATCACCAGCAACCAAATTTCCGCCGGATTAAAAACATTGAGTGGGCCGAAATTGCGATTGGGCAGAAACGGCAAAATGACGATGGAAATAATTGCAAACTTGAGGGTGGCATAGATATCTTCGTAACTAATTTTACCGGTGAGGGTTTTGAAACTCGGCTTCAACGCCAGCAGCGTCACCAGTGCAATCGTCGTCACGCTGGCAAAAAATAATTCGCCGGTGGCGATCATAACGCCAATCAAAAACGTCAAAAGCGCGGAAACTTCGGTGGTGGTGCCGAAATGTCCGGCGGTGCGAACGCTAAGAAAATATGAACTCACGATCAGCGCACCGACGATCAATAGAGCGCCCAATAAAATGAATGGCGAAATTTCTGCCGCAAGATAACCGGAAATCGTACCCAACAACGCCAGCAAGGCAAAAGTCCGGTTGCCGGCAAATAACGGCTCGCCTTCGCGGCGCTGAGAAAATTCGCGTTCGATCCCCACCAACAAACCCAGTGCGATGGCGAGGCCAAGACGTTTAAACAGTTCGAGTTCCACGTTTTCAACATAATAGAAATGCGGCAGTTTTGCAACCCCGATTTTGCATTTTATAATCGAAACCACCGTCCCAACAGATTCGAGTAAATGAAGGACGATCGGGGTTTAACTTTTATATGTATGCTTTAAGGAAAAAGGAAAAACAATTTTTTTGACTTGCCAAGATAATCTTACTATATTGTCATCTTCTGGATCAGGCAAAATTTATGAAAGCCGAATTTACCGAATTATCCGGATAAAAGCGCGTACAACCAAGAGGAGTTGAGCATGGAAATTTATATCGTCAGACACGCGATTGCCATGGAACGCGATGAGTGGAAGGGCAGCGATGAGAAGCGTCCGCTCACAGAGAAGGGCAAAAAGAAGATGGAACAAATCGCGCAAGGGCTGGCGGCGCTGGAGGTTGATTTCACGCATATTTTTTCCAGCCCGCTGGTGCGCGCGCAGCAAACCGCGGAGATTTTGCAAAAAACTTTAAAAATCGGCCATCGCGATGAAACGGATTTGCTGGTGCCGTCCGGCGATCCCGCCGCGATTATGCCGTTTCTCAACAAACTGCCGGACGACACCAAAGTGGCGCTGGTGGGGCATGAGCCGAATGTTTCGGAGTTGTTGAGCTATTTGCTCAGCGGACAACACAAAAGTTTTTCGGTGTTCAAAAAAGGCGGCGTGGCAATGCTGGAAGTTTTTTCGCCGCCGCGAGCGGGCCAACTCACTTTGCGCTGGTTCATGGAACCGAATCATTTGGTGGCGATTGGCGAGGTGGAGTGAGTGAGTAAATAAGTAAACGTCATCCATAATGAATAGCCTTCCTTTCGTATTATCACGGCCAAAACGGCAAGGCCCGTCAAGTTGACTGCAGATCAACCGAACGGGCCTTTTGCGGTAGACAATGCTTACCGTGTGCAAAAAAACTGCGAAGCTCAACTCATTCTTTTACGCAGGAAGGCGGGGACTTCATAATCATCCACTGATTGCGTTTCGACGACAACTTCTTCTTCATACGGGCGAATGATCGGCTCATGCGCGCCGTTGCCATTGTGCGCGTGCCCGTTGCCGTTGACAGTTTTGCGTTGATACGTGGGAATATCCAACTCTGTCAGGGTCGTATCAAAAAACCGCGTCGGTCGCGCCAAACGGCCGGTAACTGGGGCGCGGCCATTATTTTTGTGAAAGCCGGTTGCGATCACTGTCACGCGAATTTGATCACCCAAAGCTTTGTCGATCACCGCGCCAAAAATGATATTCGCCTCCGGACCGGCGGCTTCACAGATCACGGTGGTGGCATCATTTACTTCGTGCAGTGTCAGATCTTCGCCGCCGGTAATATTCACCAGAACACCGAGCGCACCGGAAATTGAAACATCCTCGAGCAGCGGGCTGGAGATGGCACGTTGCGCGGCTTGCAGCGCGCGCTCATCGCCGCTGGCTATGCCGGCGCCCATCAACGCGTCGCCCATTTCCGACATCACGGTTTTGACGTCGGCAAAATCCAAATTCACCAAACCCGGCACCGAGATGAGGTCTGAAATGCCTTTGGTGGCGTGCAACAAAACTTCATCGGCCTGCCGAAACGCTTCCAGCAACGGCGTGCCTTTGGGCACCACCGAAAGCAGGCGTTGATTGGGAATCACGATCAGCGTGTCAACACGTTCTTTCAAGGCGAGAATGCCTTCTTCGGCGCGCTTCGAGCGTTTATTGCCCTCGAAGATAAACGGCTTCGTTACCACGCCAACCGTTAATGCGCCCAAGTCCTTCGCGATTTCGGCGATGACAGGGGCTGCGCCCGTGCCGGTTCCGCCGCCCATGCCGCAAGTCACAAAAACCATGTCGCTTTCACCCAGCACATCAGCGACGGCCTCGCGATCTTCCTCAATGGCTTTACGGCCGACCTCAGGATCAGCGCCGGCGCCGAGACCGCGCGTTGTCGTTTTGCCAATTTGCAAACGCACGGTTGATTTTGAAGTTTCCAAGGCTTGAATATCAGTGTTCATGGCGACAAAATCAACCCCGCGCAAACCGGCGTCAATCATGCGATTGACCGCATTACAACCGGCGCCGCCAACACCGACGACCTTAATGCGGGCCGCCAGTAAACTCGCTTCATCAAAATTGAGTCGAAGGTTCATGGTATGCTCCTCTTGCCTCCTACCGCTACTCTTACTTTTACTTTTACTCTGACTCTTACTTTTACTCGTACTCGCCTTTACGATATCAATGCGAGTAGGAGTAGGAGTGCGAGTAGGAGTATGAGCAAGAGTACGAGTATGAGTAAGAGTAGTTAAGGTTAGAGTCTTCGTTTATTGAAGAACCGTTACGCGCGCCCAACGCCGCCGAACCAGCGTTTCATGCGCTCCGCAATTTTATCAAATAAATGCGTCTCGCTTTCGGCGAGCAAATGATTGGCCGTCGCTTTATTGTGACATCCATACAGAATCAATCCGACGCCAGTGGCGTGATTGGGCTTATACACTTCGTCGGTCA
>CAYUVM010000614.1:0-3301 GCA_964447935.1 uncultured Cytophagia bacterium
GCCGCAACCCTGTTTTTACAGCCTGAAACCACGAAGTCAGAAAGTTGAGTTAATATTCTAAAATGTTTTACAAGGAAGCATTAAAAACGAAAAATCATTGAATTGAATCCGGCTGATTTTGAAATTATCGCTGAGACACCAGGACACGAAGAAAAGCTTTATAATAAGGCCTGTTGTTTTTGTGCCTTCGTGTCTTTGTGGTCAAGAACTGTTTTCCGGTCAAAGAACTTTCGGAATTTTTCTGAGTTTGCTGGCGTTACTGCTTATAAGCTTAAAACTATTCTCAAACTCCGATATTTTTTCATGCCCATTACGCCATTAAACCGGCTTGTTGCAAAATCAATCGAATCTCATCTCGCACCTTTTCAGTTACCGGCAAAAGCGGCGGACGCGGATCGCCGCCAAAGTAACCGAGTTCATCGAGCGCCGCTTTTAAACCGGGCACACCGAAGCGGCTGGTGACGGCACGGCCCACCGGGGCCATGCGGTTGGCCAAGGCCTGTGCGACATCCCATTTCTCGTCTTCCACGGCGTTGAACAATTCGACGCATTGCCGCGGGGCAACATTGGACAGCGCTAAAATCGCGCCGCGCAAGCCATGGGCTAATCCGCCAAGAAAAACAGCATCCGTGCCAATCAGCAATTGAAAATGCGACGGCACCTTCTCGCGCAACTCAATGAGTTGGCTCAGATTGCCGCTGCTATCTTTGAGGCCGATAATGTTGGGATGTTGCGCGAGTTGAACCACCAAGTCTATTGATAAATTAATACCGGTAGATTTCGGCACGTTATAAAGGAGAATTGGAATCGGCGAAGCCTCCGCGATCGTTTCAAAATGCCGGCGCAAGGCCTCGGGCGGAAAAAGATCGCGATAGTAACTTGGCGTAATCACTAATGCGGCATCGGCGCCGAGATCGGCGAGCCGATAAGTTAACACCGAGGTGGCGTCGGTGGCTTCGAGGCCGCTGCCGACGAGCAAAATTTTCCCAACGGGAATGGCTTGCCGGGCCACACGCACCAGCTCTAATTTTTCCGCTTCGCTGAGCAGCGGCGCTTCGCCGTTAGAACCGAGTACGAGATAACCGGACAAACCGGTATCGTGCCAGCGCGCGAGATTTTCTTCGAGTCGAGGCGGCGCGCAATGGCCATTTTCAAATGGCGTAGGAATGGGCGGAAAGACGCCCTGCAAATCGAGTTTCATAAGATTGTTTTGAAGGCAAAACAATTAACAAGGTATCTGACGACTAAAAGATACCGGCCAAAGCAATTGGAGTCAAAATGATTAAATGCAATTCAACAAAATACATCATCAAATCGCGGGCTGCAAGAGAAATGTTTCTCATAAAAGAATTGCCAACATCGCCAGCAAAATCCCGCTCACGCCGCAGATAATATTCACCATGTCATTATCCAACCGGCGCCAACCGGAAAAATGTTGCGTTAACACGCCGCAATGCTCGTCGCGCTCGGTTATTTTCTGGCAAACCGCGCATTGATTACGGCGTTGCAGCGTGGCGCCGAGCAGACTGTCAATAAAATTTGCGAGGACGCCCGCCAGGACAACGCTAATTAAATCATGCAAGGAAATTTTGCCATCCCCAAAAATACTCCAACTCCATGCACCGACCAAGGCAATGATTGCCGCGCCGAGCAGTGCACCCAACACGCCAGCGAAAGTGATTCCTCCCGAAGTGCCGGGCGGCACCAGTTTCCCATTTAAAATCGAACGTGGTTGTTTGCCGAACAGCAAGCCGATTTCTGTAGCCCACGTGTCAGCGGTCGCTGCAGCAATACCGCTGAGATAAAGCAAAAAAGCCAATTCTTTTTTAAGAAACAGACTGGCGATAACCACCAGCGCTTGCGGCAGGCCATTCGCCAACACTTGCGCCGCGTCACGGCGGCTGCTTTTTGCAATAATTTCTTTAGCGCTGTTTCCCGTGCGTTGCGGCAGGCGCGAGAGCAGGCTGGAGCCAATAAAAAACACCAGCAGCGGAATTGCAAACGGCCAGCCGCCAATGCCGAAAACAATCGTGCCGACCCCAAACGCCGCGAGCGCACCGCTCAAATCCAGCGACTTGATTTTGAACGCGGCAACGGTAATGAGAACTGCCAGCACTTCGCCGAGGAGAAATTGTTGTTGCGTTGCCGGATCGAGAACGACAACCAATCCCAACGCGCTGAGCAGCGGCACGGTAAGATTATCCGAGCCGCGATAGGAGAGGGTTTCCGCTGCGGTGGCGAGCAGGCCGATAGCTATTGCGACTTCACAGCCAACGACGAACGATAACGCGTGGCTCTGCCGAAAGACAAATAAGCCGAGGCCAATGATCAACACCGAGGTGACAAACATTGCGGCGCAGCCGGGCAAAGATTTTTTATCCCAGGGCAGCGGCAATGTTTTTCTGTTCGGAAATTGCTGCGCCACCAGTCCCGCGGCGGCATCGCCAAAGGCCATTAGCGCGAAGGCAATGGACAAGATCATCACGTTGCGTTCCCAAAACAGCAGCAGCAAAATGGCGAACGAGAGCGGATAATAAAATGTGCCGAACGACACCCGCGCGACTTCATGAATGGATTTGAGCCGGCCGCGCTGAATTGACCAAAGATTGGCGGCGGCAAATGAAATCGTGATTAAAAAAATGGGCAGATACGATTGAAACAACCACGGTGCCGGCAAAACCGCAATGCCGGTGCCAATGTGAATGAATTTGCGTAGCGCTTCGGCACGTTGCGGGTGACGTCGAAAAAAAATTTCCGTCAGCGCCAAAAGCATGATCATGCCTGCCAAAAGCGCTGCACCGAGCAACCAATCGGAAGTCGGGACTTGTTGCAATATCGGCATAGGTCTAAAAAGAGAAGTCGGATCCGGCCAAAACCAGATCCGACCTCGGACTTTGGACTCTTCGACCTCGGACTTTTATTGGGCCGTAAAACGCGGGCCGGTTTGCGGTTTCGGCATTTGCTCGCGCGGCAGTTTTTCTTCGCGCATGGCGGTGTGATACACGAACGACGCCATGATCACCGAAGCCTGCATCAAATCACCCTTGATGGCGTGATCGAACACATCCATGTTGGTGTGATGGGTGCGCGTGTCGTAGTCGATTTCATCTTGAATAAACTGGAAGCCGGGCAAGCCGACCGCGTCGAACGCGAGATGATCCGTGCCGCCGGTGTCGCGAATCGTCAGTGTCTTCGCGCCGAGATCGTTGAACGGTCGCAGCCACGCCTCAAAGATCGGCCGCACCATGTCGTTGCCCTGCAAATACACGCCGCGAATCTTGCCGGTGCCGTTATCGAGATT
>CAYUVM010000615.1:0-3288 GCA_964447935.1 uncultured Cytophagia bacterium
AACAACGCGAGTTGATAATACGGACGCGAGTCAAGCGGATCGATTTTTATGATACGGCGGAATTCGCTTTTCGCGGTTACATGGGCGCCGCGCTGCAAATGCAATTGTGCCAGCGTGTAACGATATTCGGTGTTCTGCGGCGCGAGTTGAACGGCGCGTTCCAGTGCCGCCAGTGCCCGCTCCCGGCCGAGGATCGTTGCTTGCCGAATGTAGGCGCGGCCCAGTTCGTGAAAGGCCTCGGCAAAACGGCGGTCCAGCGCCGTGACGCGTTCCAGGCGGCCAATATATTCATCTAAAGTGAGCGCCGGGTGCAGCGTCTGCGTTTCCTGAAATAATCGCTGCGCCGCCAGCCGCTTTTCGGCGCGGTCTTCGCGCTGGGCAAAACCCCACGTATTCGCGGCGACGAGAATAATGCTCACCAGAATCAGCATAGTAAAAAATATAAACAAATCGCCGCGGAAATCAAACATGAAATTCTGCTTGAATGTGGCGTGAAAATTTGTTATGCTAAGAAGAGAAAGCTTATGGACATGCAGGATTACATTGAAAACTGGCGGCAGCGTTTTGCGACGGAAGAAGCCGCGTCCCGCCGGCAGGCGGCCGAGGCGCGCAGCGCTTTAGCTGGCGCGGTCGCCATCCTCAAGAAGTATGGCGTTACGCGCGTCATCCTGTTCGGTTCGCTTTGCCGAGACGGGAGCTTTCATCGCGACTCGGATATCGATCTCGCCGTCGAAGGAATTCCACTGCAAAAATTTTTCCGCGCCGGCGCCGATCTGATGATGGCGTTGGATTGGCCGGTTGACCTCAAACCGTTGGAAGAAGTCGATGATTTTTTTCGCGAAACCATTATAGCGAATGGCGAGGTGATTTATGTTGAGTAAAGAACAAATCCCATTGCTCGTCGCTGAAATTGAAAACGAGCTGGATAAGCTGAAAAAACTCGTGCAACGGCTGGCAACGCAAGCCGGGCGAGTTGACGATGAAGAAATTTCTGAAAGCGCGGCTTTGCGTTTACACAATTTTTATAGCGGCTGTGAACGAATTTTCAAGTTGATTGCCTCCGAAGTAAACGGTGTCATCTCGCAGAATTTGGATTGGCATAAACGCCTGCTCAACCAAATGACGCTCGAAATCTCCGGTGTTCGTCCGGCCGTTATTTCGCCGGCGACGCGAGTCGTTTTAGAAGAACTGCTTAACTTTCGGCACGTCGTTAGAAATATCTATGGCTTCGAATTAAAACCTGAACGCGTCGAAGAGTTGGTTGCTATCACCATTGCGCTCTTTCCCGGGTTCGCCGGCGAAGTCAAGACGTTCAACGCCTTCCTTTTAAATATTTCGAAGCAACGTTGATAACCCGCTAGCCGCATACCGAATACGAAAAAATGACCACCTTCCGCATGATTTTTTTAACCACGATCGCGGTGTTGACGCTCGCCGTCGGCACCATCCTGTTAGTGGTGTGCAGTATTTTAACGCTCGGCCAGGCGAAAAATTTTATCACGCGCTTCTTCAGCCGCACGCTGGGCCACATCGTATTATTTTTTGCCGGCGTGAAAGTGAATTTCGCCGGCGGCCCGATTAGCCGCCCGGCGGTTTACATTTCCAATCACAGCTCGACGCTCGACATTTTTTTGATCATTGCCATGGGGCTGCCGAAAGTGCGTTACATCGCGAAATACGAATTGCTCTACAACCCGTTCTTTGGGGTGATGGGCTGGCTGACCGGCCAGATTTTTATTAAACGCCAGGACTCGGAAAAGGCCGTGGCCACGCTCAATCGCGCGTATGAAAAAATCCGCCGGCAGGGGTTGTCATTGTATGTCGCGCCGGAGGGCACGCGCATCGTGGGCGGCAAAATCGGGCCGTTTAAAAAAGGCGCGTTTCGCATGGCGATGGATTTGCAATACCCGATCGTGCCGATTCATTTCGCCGGGGCGCGGCAGCTTTGTCCCGGCAAAACATTGCGCGTCAAACCTGGTGCAGTGACGATCCGATTTTATCCTGCGATTGATACCAGCACGTGGACAAAAGAAAATATGCATGAGCAAGTGGCTAAGATTCGGCAGGATTATATTCGCTGGGAGGAAGAACACGAGAAACTGGCGTTGACGACATAAGCAAAAATTTATGGCGCTGATGATCACCAACATAATTGCCGCGGATTGGCCGCAGGTCGAGGCGATTTATACCGCGGGAATACAAACCGGCCACGCCACTTTCGCGTCCGCGCCGCCAGTGAGTTGGGGAGAACGGTGCCAAAATAAAATCGCGGCTTGCGGCCTGATCGCCAAAGATAATGATCAAATTTGCGGTTGGGCGGCATTGAGCCCGATCTCGAATCGCGCGGTTTATGCTGGCGTCGCGGAAGTCAGCGTTTATGTCAGCGCGAACGCGCGCGGCAAAGGCGTTGGCTCATTGCTGTTGCGTGAATTGATCCGCACTTCAGAAGCCAATGGAATTTGGACATTGCAAGCTGGCATCTTCCCGGAAAATCAAGCGAGCTTGTCGCTGCATTGGAAGCACGGATTCCGCCAAGTTGGCATTCGCGAGAAAATGGGGAAAATGACGTTTGGCCCTTATGAAGGCCGCTGGCGCGATGTGGTTTTGCTGGAGCGCAGGAGTCGTATCGTTGGGATATAAAAATCAGGGATTGTTCGTTTTCCAGCGTTTCGCCAATTCCGCCACCCGCTTGCCCAGCGCTTCGCCTTTCTTCAAAAACTGCGCATCAACTTTTCCCGCCTGTTGCTCCGTCTCAAAAGGCTTCTCCGCAACAATGCCCGAAGCGCCGAATGGCTGCTGCCAATCCGGGCCGCCGACGACGATCATGCCAAAGATCAACATCGAATGCAAAATATTCATTTGCACCAATTCTTCGCCCGCGGAAAAGCCGCCGCCGGTCACGAACGCGGCGCCGATTTTATCGCGCAACGGCGCGCCTTCGAATGGCCAGCGGTTGATGAACTGTTGCACCTCCGGCGCCATATTCGCGTTATAAACCGGACTGCCGATGATGATCGCGTCCGCAGCGAGAACATCGGTAGTGGTTGCGTCGGTTACGGTTTTCAAAACGACATTCACCTCGCGAACGGAACGCGCCCCTTTCGCCACCGCCTCGGCCAGCGCCTGCGTGTGGCCCTGCGTCGAATGATAAACGACGAGGATGCTGGTGCTTGATTCGTGCGGCGTGGCGCTGCAGAATAAAAATGTGAGTGTCAAAAACATTTTAGAAAAATTCACTGCTGTCCGGTTCAGGATGAAAACAGCTTTGAGCCGTGCCTAAACCAGAGT
>CAYUVM010000616.1:0-3286 GCA_964447935.1 uncultured Cytophagia bacterium
ATAAGCGCGCAAATACACATCTTGCATAAGATCTTCGGCGTCAAGCGGGTGGCGCGTCAGGCGCAACGCCGTGCCGTAAAGCGCGTCCATATGCGGAAATGCCAGCGCCTCAAAATCCCGGCGGCGTTCCTCCGGCGAAGGTTTTTTCCTTGCCATGAAAATCCTGCTTCTCCTTCAGTTCATTTCCCGATCATCTTGCAGCACATTTACTGAAGGGTACGACAATTTTGCTCAAAAGTCAAGGCTGGCGCCAAAAGAACGAGGCCGGATTTGTCGAAGCCTTTACAACAATTTGTCGAGTTCCGTTTCCAGCGATTGGGTTGACATGGCGCCAATCGTGCGTTTGGTGATTTTGCCGGCGCGATCGATGATGAAGGTGGTCGGCAAGCCGCGCACGCCGTAGCGAAACGTCAAATCCGGCGAACCTAAAAGGATAGGATAGGAAATCGGATGATCTTGCAAAAATTCCGGCAACACCGTTTCGGGAGATTCATCCACCGCAATGCCGAGAAACTCGACGCCGCGGTCGCGGTAACGCGAATAAACGTCGTTAAAATCGGGAATTTCATGCCGGCACGGGCCGCACCAGGTCGCCCAAAAATTAACCACGACGACTTTTTGCCCTTCCAATTGGCGCAAATTCACTTCGTCACCGGTTAACGATTTTAAGGTAAAATCCGGAAGTTTATCGCTTTCGCTCACCGCCGTGCCATTAGTCGTTGCTGCGGCGGCGTTGGCATTTTGATTTTCATCTTTCTTGCAACCGCCAATCAGAAAAACCCCGCAAGCCAGAGTCAGTAAAAATTTTTTTCGCATGATTTGTACTTCCTTCTAAAGAATGAAACGGTTACTTACAAAACAATAAAGCAGTCGTCTTTTATTCCCCTCGGCAATTGGCCAGTAGGCTGAATAGACAACCGTTAAACATTTTACAAATCTGATTTATCCAGCCATTGCACAATTCGCCATTTGGCGTCGCTTTTGGTGCGGCGAAATTTAAAAATCGCAAAACCATTGACACTGAAACGAAAATCCGCATCGGCCAAATCGAGCTGGAAACTTTTGGAAATCGTTTCCAGTGTGTCGCCGTCGACAACGTCGCGCGAAGTGAAAACGGTGTTGAGCCATTCCAAATTGATCGAATCAAACGTGCGCAACAAGCGGCCAGTTGTCTTTAGATCCGTCTCCCGCGTCCAGGAAACGAAAATTCCTGAGGCGCCCTGCTCCGGGTCGAAATATTGAAACACAAAAGCGCTATCCAACAAATTTGAATATAACAACGAATCCTTGAAAATATACGCATATTTAAAGTTGGTCAGCGTCCCTTCCGGCGTCGATTGATCGGTGAGCAGATCGGCAGCCAAACCACCTTCATCCAGGGCCGGCGCAAAAGGATTTAAACAACTCCACCCGGTCATGCTGACGGTTAAAATCGCGGCCGAGAGAAATTTTTTCGTGCAGGAAAAAATCATGGGTTTTATTAAACAACCAGCAGTGCCAAGCTTTTTATTCCCGTGCAGGGTTTTAAAATCCGGATTTCGCCGAGTAATTGATGTTTAAGGCGTCCGCCTCGCGCAACGCCTCCTGCAATTTGTAAACTTGCGCCATCGGCAAATTTTCATCGAGCCGCAGCGAGGTCAAGCGCAGCGGATGCACGGGGTCGTTGCGTTTTGCCTGCATGATTGCGGTCACCTCGGCCAGCGTCACCAGCTTATCGTCAATGGAAATCCGGCCGTGGCGATCCAGCCAAATATAAGCGACATCGCGTTTGCCGGGAATTTTTTCGATCTGTTTGGCCGTGGGCAAATTGACCGGCAAGCCGGAATACTCTTTAAAAACCGCCGACACCATAAAAAAAATGAGCAGCAAAAAAACGATATCCGGCAGGGAGATCGTCGGAATGCCGACGGCGACGGGGCTTTTTCTTTCAAAGAGAGGCATGGAATGCGTGGATGAAAAATTAGTTTCTACAAACTACTCCGGCTCGGCAATGGAGATGCGGGTGATCTCGGCCTGTTTGAGTTGATCCAGCACCGCCACATAAACACGGTAGGCAGTGGCCTGATCCGCTTTCACCGAGACGATCAGCTTGTCGTTGGCGCGCAATTTCTCGCGCACGATGTCCCGAATGGCGGGAATGTCGACAATTTGTTCGTCCAACAACACTTCACCCTGCGCGTTGATCAACAATGCAAGCACGTTTGGTTTCGCGACTTCTTTTGACGCGCCTTTGGCCGGCAGCGTGAGGCTGATGCCTTTGTCGATGTTGATCGTCGTCGTGGCCAGATAGAAAATTAAAATCAAAAACGCAATATCGGCCAGCGAGGCCTGCGGTATTTCGGCGGGCGGTGAATTTCTTTTTTTGAACATAGTCAAGCGGGAGTTTTTAGGCCTGCCCAATTTGGTTGACGGGAATTTGAGCGCGATATTCCATGTCCACCAGCGTATCGACCAAGGCGGCGGAGCTTTCTTCCATCTCGATGACCAGCTTATCGATGCGGCTGGTAAAAAAATTATGCGCGGTTTGAATGATGATGGCGACGACAAGGCCAAACAGCGTGGTCAGCAGCGCCACCGCGATGCCGTGCGCGACGATCGTCGGGCTTACATCGTTGGCCTGTTCTATGGCTTTGAATGCGATGATCATGCCCTGCACGGTGCCGAGAAAGCCCAGCATCGGGGCGAGACTGATAAACAAGGTCAGCCAAATAAGATTTTTTTCGAGAAAGGCCATTTCCACCGCGCCGGTGTTCATAATGGCTTTTTCGACATGCTCAACGCCGCGCGGCGCGCGCAGCAATCCGGCATGAAAAATCGCCGCCACCGGACCGTTGGTTTTGTGGCAAAGGTCAATGGCCGCTTGCAGGCCGTCTTCCGTGAGCGCTTTCTTCACACCGTCTAAAAATTGGCGCGTGTTAATCGACGCGCGCAGCAAAGTCCAGATCCGTTCAAAACAAATACCGATACCGATAATCAAACACACCAAAATCGGATGCATAAAAAAACCGCCATCGACGTACATCTGATAAAAACTGTAGCCTTCCACCGTTTCCTCCTCCGTGAATCGGGGTGCAATGCCAAGGGCTTGCACGCTGATTTAATTTTTTAAAATCCGGCTGCCGGCGCCTTCGCCCATCACCGCAATTTTTTGCGCCTGCGGAAAAAGCCGCAACACCTCTTGAATCTGTTTACTGCCGTGCGCTTCGATTTCGTACCATCTTGGCCGATCCCACAATGTCAGCGCGATTTCACTCTTTAAACGCAATTTGATAAAATCGCTGTCTTT
>CAYUVM010000617.1:0-3284 GCA_964447935.1 uncultured Cytophagia bacterium
TCGTAATATCGCATCAAAAATATTTATTGTCAAGATAAATCACGAATTTCAGTAAACTCAACACGTTGCGCCTAAAGGCGCTATAATGAAACTACAATAAATTCTGGGTGCGATACCAATCAGCCGTCATGCGCAGACCATGATCGAGATCAACTTGCGGTTGATAGCCCAGCAAGCGTTGTGCTTTCGAAATATCAAAAGCGCGGTCTTTAATAAAAAATTCGACGCGCCGGCGATATAATGGGGGTTCGAGGCCAAACGGACGGCATAAAATTTCGCACAGCAAGCCCGCTAACCACACGGGCCAAACCGGAAAACTTTTTTGCGGCGCCGGAACATTCAAAGCTTTGGCAACGCGCTCGACCAACTCGGCCAAAGTCAAATATCCATTGCCGCCAATTGTAAAAACCTCACCGAGGGCGGCTTTTTTTTCACCAGCCAATAAAATACCGCGCGCCAGATCATCGACATGCGTCAGATGATAAAGCACTTTGCCGCTGCCCAGCATGCGGAACTTACCGTTGTGAATAAATTTGAACAGCTTGAGAAAACGCATATCACCGGGGCCGTAAATGCCAACAGGCCGCACGACGACACCGGGCAGTTGCTGCTCTTGAAAAAATTTCCGTGCGAGTTTTTCGCCGTCGACTTTGCTCTCTTGATAAACATCGCCGGGCGCATACGGCACGTCTTCGGTTGCCGGGGGATTTTTAATTTCACCCTGCACGCCGACCGTGCTGCAATGCACAAAACGCGGAACATTGGCGCGTTGCGCGGCTTCGAGCAGATGGCGCGTACCTTCAACATGCACGTCCCAAAAATATTTTTTCGGCACCCCTTCCGTCCGGTAAACCGCGGCGATATGATAAACCACGTCGACGCCTTTAAGGCTTTGCGCCAACGTCTCGCCAATGGCGCCGTTGGCGAGATCGCCGTGCACCAACTCCACATCAACGCCCTTCAGCAAATCCAGGTTGCTGGTTTTGCGCACCAGCGCGCGAACGTGAGCGCCGCGCTGAATGAGGTGTTTACAAACATAGCTACCGGTAAAACCATTGGCACCGGTAACGAAAACAGTTTTTGCCATCTTGCTCCTACTTTTGCAGGGCGTCGAGTGCATAGTGAAAAACGCGTTTCGCGCTATGCACTTTATCGGGCCTTGCGTTTTACTTCCGGCAAAACGCCATAATGTGCCAGCCCAGTGGCCGCACGATAAAGCGTGGAATGAGATTGAAGGCCGGAACAAAAATCTGATTAAAAACTGCAGCTTTCCATCCCTTTTGTAAACGGCTGGCAACGGGAAAACGCTCCGGCACGATACGCGTGGTGGCAAAGGGCGAAAGTATTTTCTTAAATTCACCGATCGAGTATTTTTTTAAAACCGGCGCATCTTCATGCTCCAGTTCAACTTTCATCACCAACGACATGCCGTTGAGCCATGAAATACGATTGTAGACCATTGCAATGGCTTCACCACCGGGTTTGAGAACGCGATGCATTTCTTTCGCCATTCGATCAGCATCAGCAGTGTACTGCAAAACACCATGTGCATAAACCATATCGAAACTATTATTGGCAAACTCTAAAGCCTCGCCATTCATTAAGCGGAGATCCGCTTTGAGCCCATTGTGCTCAAAGTTTTTCTTTGCCAGCTCAATGGATTGTTGCGCCAAATCAACGCCGGTAACCTGGGCGCCGCCTTTGGCAAAGCGAATCAAGTCGATGCCGACGCCGCAGCCGATTTCGAGAATCTTTTTGCCGCGATACGCATTGAAATCAACCACCTGTGGTAAATAGCGCAGTTTATCAAAGCGATAATCATCGAGATCGACAAAAAAGCCTTTTGTGCCCACCGGATGTTTCGCAATCGCGAGGTCGTGAATATGTTCGTTCCAATATTGCCGGATCGCTTCGAGCAGTGGGTTATTCAACGCCACGGCGGGCGCGGTAGCGGCGCCGTTGCGGCGGGGCTTTAAATCTTTGGTAATCGTAATTTCAGACATGCAAAAATTTTTTGAGTATTCAGATTAAGCGAATCCTATGGATTTTAGTTGACCGCCGGCCTCACATTAAAAATGTTGCGCCCCGTTTAAAATCGGTTTCAAAATGTGGTGTAAACTTGACGTTGAGGCATGTTCAACAGCAAAATTCAGCGAAACGAAGTTATCGAACAAACTCACCGGATGTTCGTGCCGGGCAACGCGCTGCCGCACCGAGCTGGCTTGTTCACCAAACCATACTTCTTTGAAAGTCTGGCGCCGAATATTCCCCATGCTGAACGTATGCAGCGGATCAGGATAAACATCGCCCCACGGATTGATCACCGCCGTGGCAAAACCGACCGTATTGAGATGCTCGTGCATCGTTTGCGGCTGTTCAATATAATCCGCAAAGTGGCGATAGTACTCGCGGTTCATCGGCAAAAAATGGCCGTACTGCTCGACAACCCGATCAATCACGATTTGCAGGGCGGCGCCATCGCCAGGACGAAAAGCCAGATCGCCTTCGACACGATAGTTGATCGACGGCGCATGCAATGCAAGTTGCAACGACAGGCCGTCGAGACCACTGGCTTTCACCAGCCGGGCAATATTTTCGACATCGTCGAGGTTTTTTCTGGTGATCGTAACGGCAATGAAAATTTTAGGATGGCCATTGCTGCGCAACGATTTCAAGCTCTCAATGGCTTTCATCGTCTAATCAAAATAGCCACTAATGCCGCGCAGGTCATCAGTCAAGTCCGGCTTGCTGCCGTGCAACGAAAGATAAATCAATGCGAGTCCGGAATCAATCAATTCCTTTGCGCGCCGGACGTTAAGCAGCAAGCTGTTGGTGTACAAGGACGTGGAAAGATGATGCGCCTTTGCCACCGCAATCAACTCGTAAATGTCTTTGCGCAGCAACGGCTCACCGCCGGCAAAAGTTAGATTCAACACGCCGAGATCAGCCAGTTGTTGAATCAAATTTTTACCTTCCGCGGTGGAAAGAATCGTCGGGTCGGTTTTCTCTTTCCAGCGATCGCAAGTGCGACATCTGGCATTGCACGCATTTATCGCTTCCCAAACCGCTTTAACCGGCCCGATGATCGGCTCCTGTTTTCCTTTGGCAAAGCGAAGTAAATTGCGCAGGTGCTTGACTTTTTTAAGCATGTTATCCTCACGAATAGTCCGCCATCCCGACGGACCACACAGCGCCAAAAAATGATTAAGCTGAAACCAAATACTGATCCCGCCAAATACTGATAACCATCAATGCCCAAAGACGATGGCTATGATTTTCCTCTC
>CAYUVM010000618.1:0-3283 GCA_964447935.1 uncultured Cytophagia bacterium
GAGCATCCGCAGCGTGAGGATTATTGGGGCAAGGTGCATCCGGTCGGCCCGCGCGGCGTTTATGATGAGGCCAAACGTTTTGCCGAAGCTTTGACGATGGCCTATCATCGGTTTCACGGGGTGAACACCAAGATCGTGCGCATTTTTAACACCTACGGCCCGCGCATGCGGCCCAAAGACGGCCGTGCTATTCCAACGTTTGTGCCGCAAGCGTTGCGCAATGAGCCGATCACGGTATTTGGCGACGGCTCGCAAACGCGGAGCTTTTGTTATGTTGACGATCTCGTTGAGGGTATTTACCGGCTGCTAATTTCCAATTGTCACGAGCCGGTGAACATCGGCAATCCGCACGAAATGACAATTAAAGAAATGGCGGAAACGGTGATTCACGCCACGGGCAGCGCCAGCCGGATTGATTATAAACCGCTGCCGGTCGATGATCCGCAGATTCGGCAACCTGACATCACGCGCGCCAAGCAATTACTCGGCTGGCAGCCGCGGGTGACCTTGGAAGAAGGCTTGAAGCAAACCATCGCCTGGTTTAAACGACAACCGGAATTTCCCAGGTAGCTTTTATTTAACCGCGACACGGTGGATCCACAAAAGATTTTGCTCATTCGCCTCAGCGCAATTGGCGACATTCTGCTAACCACGCCGTTGCTGCGGGCGCTGCGGGCACAATATCCGCAGGCGCAATTGGATTTCGTGGTGAAATCCGAGTTTGCCGAAATTTTACGCTATCATCCGGCCCTCAATACGATTTATTCAGTCAATACCAGAAATGGCTGGCCGGAACTCATGACGTTTGGCCGGCGGTTGTTCGAGACTGATTACGACGTGATCTTTGACATTCATAAAAATTTTCGTTCGCGTTATCTTGTGCAAGCCGCCAGGCCGCAGCGCGTGCTGCGGTATCGCAAGCATGTGCTGCGGCGTGGACTTTTGGTGCACACCAAAATAAATTTGTTGCAAAATTTTTCGCCGATTTATCAACGCTACCTTGAGGCGGCTGCGCCGTTGCAAATTTCACCGCAACCTCTCGCGGATGGCCGCTGGCTGGAATTGTTTTTGAGCGAGCAGGATGAACGTGAGGCCGATTTCGCTATCCTGGCCAATCATTGGCAACCGGGGGTTCCGATGGTGGCCTTAGCACCGGGCGCCGGTTATTTTACGAAACGTTGGCCGGCAGAATTTTTTGGCCACTTAGCCGTCAAACTGATTCACCAACGCCGGCAAGTCGTCGTGCTGGGCGGCAGCCAGGACCTCGATCTCGCCAACCAAATTGTGCAGGTCGTGGCGTCAACAACGGGAAAACGTAATCAGGTGATCAATCTCGCTGGCAAGCTCTCGTTGTTGGGCTCCGCCGCAGTGGTCAAACGTTGTCGCCTGCTGATCGTGAACGATTCCGGCTTGATGCATGTTGCTGAAGCCGTCGGTACGCCACTGGTCGCGATCTTTGGCTCCACCACGCGTGAATTCGGTTTTTTCCCGCATCTCAAAACGTCGCGTGTGGTCGAGAATCTTGGGTTATCGTGCCGGCCGTGCAGCCATCTTGGTTTTAATGAATGCCCGCGTGGGCATTTTCGTTGTATGCGGGAAATCACGATTGATAAAGTCTGGAACGCCGTTCAAGAAATGTTGACGCCGCAAGGTTTGAAGCCCGAGGTTGAATATCCGGAGCCGAATCGGAGCGCCGTAGCTTGACAACAAGTACGTAAAACGTAAAATTGACGTTGAGAGGTTGACGAATGGCATTGCGACCATTCAAGCCGATCGGAAAACTTATAACCAACGAGGTTTATGGGAAAATCCGTTTCCAAGCATAGTTTTGAAGAAATGATGCATCCGAATGGGCACACGACTACTACCCGCCCACCCCGCCCCGTGCATCAAGATGTTGCCCGCCTGGCCCGCCGTTGCGCCGAATTGGCCTTGGAGAAAAAAGCCACCGATATAAAAATTTTTGAGGTGAGCCAACTCACCAGCATTGCAGATTTTTTTGTGATTTGCACGGGCAGCGTCGATACGCATGTGCGCGGTATTTTTGAGCATATCGAGGATAAGCTGCGTGCAGAAGACATTCGCCCGTGGCACGTCGAGGGGCGCGAGCGCTGCCAATGGATTCTCATGGATTATGTCGATGTGGTCGTGCATGTTTTCCAACCGGAAACGCGTGAATTTTATGGATTGGAGCGGCTGTGGGGCGACGCCAAAGTCGAAGAAATTCGCGACACCATTTTTCCAACCACCAACTAAAAATGAACTTCTCTGCAGAAAATTATTTACACGAATTGCTGGTCAACTTCGTGCAAAAACGCGGCTGGCCGGCCGAAGCCATCGTCGTTAACCGTCCGCGCCAGGAAGGCTTCGGCGATTACGCCACGCCGGTTGCGATGAGTCTGGCCAAAAGCTTGAGAAAAGCACCACGCGCCATTGCCGAGGAAATCGTCAATGCCTTGGAATATGATCGCCAACTCATTGCGGAAATTCGCATCGACGGACCCGGCTTTATTAATTTTCGGCTCGGCCCGGGATACTGGCAAAACATTCTGGCGGAAATTTTACGGACGCGCGAAGCGTACGGCCGTTCCCAATCCGGCGCCGGCCAGAAAATTAACCTGGAATTTGTCAGCGCCAACCCGACTGGCCCGCTGAATATCGTCAGCGCGCGCGCCGCCACAATCGGCGATGTGCTGGTTAATCTTTTTCAAGCCACTGGCGCCGCCGCCCAGCGCGAATACTATGTCAACGACGCCGGCGCTCGAGTTCGCATGCTCGGGTACTCCGTCAGCTCGCGTTATATGGCTTTGTTTGATATCGCCGAGCCTTTTCCCGAAGACGGCTATCACGGCGATTACATCAAAGATCTGGCTGTTTCGTTGCGCGAAGAATTTGGCGACCGCTTTGTCGCGTTGCCGCGGGAAGAACGCTGCGATCAGTTGACGCAACTTGCGCTCACGCGAATGATCAGCGCGCAGAAAGACATTCTCAGCAAATTTCGCGTCAATTATGATCTCTGGTTTAGCGAACAGAGTTTGCTTGATAGCAATCGCCAGCAGGAAGTGTTGAGTATTTTAGAGCAAAAAAATTTATGCTACGAAAAAGATAACGCGATATGGTTTCGCTCAACCCGCTTCAACGACGAGCAGGATCGCGTTTTGATCAAGCGCGATGGCTCCCCGACGTACTTTCTCGGCGATATCGCATATCACATGGACAAATATCGCCGCGGATTCAATCAGCTTTAGGATTTGTGGGGTTCGGATCATCACAGTCACATCGC
>CAYUVM010000619.1:0-3280 GCA_964447935.1 uncultured Cytophagia bacterium
CTAAAAAGAGCCAATAAAATCGGGGCTAAAACACCAAGTCAGAAAGTTGATTCAATTATTGAAACGGCTCGCGCCTGGAAAATAAGCGCTATTTGCCTAAAACTCAGAATAAGATCCTGAAGATTATTTTAATTCACGGCCAAAACGAACACGGCAACACGAAGCATACGAAAAAATATGCTTTAAAATCATTTTGCCGTGATGCACCGTGGACGCGGTTGCTCCGGGTTGAACCCCAATATTTGAACTTTAAATTGCTTGCCGGAATCCGTTGTTGTTGCAAAATTCCAGCAGCAATTTTTTATAAAAAATGCAGCATTAATCATTCGTCTATCGCATACCAGTCATTTAGCGGGAGGCTTTATGTTGCAATATCTGGATATGGCCATTGCCTTTGCAGCGGTCATGTTAGGCGTCAGCGTTCTGGTCACCGCGTTAACGCAGGTGGTGAATGCCATTTTCGGCATGCGGGGCCGGAGCTTGGTGTGGGGGTTGGAAACCTTGCTCAAGTATATCGATCCCGAGTTCAAAGAACACGCGCGGAAAATTGTTGAAAAGATTTTGCATCATTCGTTGCTGTCGCATACCGCTGGCCGCCGCGCCAATGCCGTGCGGCGTGAAGAATTTATTTCTCTGCTGGAAGATGCAGTATCGGAGGAAAATTTTAAGGGCGCGATCGCGGCGGTTGACAAACAACGCCAGGTCTTTTTGGAAACCGGCGTGTCGTTCCGTTTTAAATCACCGGATAAATACCGCCAAGAACTCGAGCTTTGGTTTGATCGCGTTATGGATCGCGTCTCGGAACGCTTTGCCCTGCGCTCACGTTGGGTGAGCGTGGGTTTCGCCGTGCTGTTGGCCTCGGCGTTTCATCTCGACAGTATCGCCTTGCTTGAAAAATTTTCGACGGATGTGGAACTGCGCACCAGCCTGGTGCAGAGCGCCGATGCCTTATTGGGCCATGCCGAGGTAGCGATGGCGCTTTCCAGCAGCGCTTACACGGAAACGATCATTCGTTTAAAAGCCAACAACGAGGCCGCGCAAGGACTCGGGGTGCCGCCGGAACTTTTTACCGCGGCAGCCGCGCGCGATTGGATTCGCACGCAAGTTGGCGATAGCCTCCAAGCCGCGCCATTAATTCAAGCGTACAATAAAATTTTGGATACAATTCTGCGCGAAAAAATCGGCCACTGGGTGGAGGTGGCGGATTCGATCCGCAGTGACTTTAATAATGCCCGCTTTCAACTTATTCCGCAACCTTATCCGGGGCTGCATTATCAGCCGCGCGAAATCCTCGGCATTATCTTGTCGAGCATTTTATTGAGTCTCGGCGCTCCGTTTTGGTACAATCTGCTCAAGACGCTCTCCAATCTCCGGCCGCGCGTCGCCCAAATAATTCAACGCGAAAAGGACGATGAACAACAGCGAGCGAATCCCGCTCCCAAAGTCACATTAAATCTTCAGTGAGAAGAATTATGCAAACGTTGCAACTTAACAGCATCAACAAATCGTTTGGCGATTTGGAAGCGGTAAAAGAGCTGAGTCTCTCCGTCGCGCCGGGAACCATTTATGGCTTTCTTGGGCCGAACGGCGCCGGCAAAACCACAACGATCCGCATGATCATGGAAATTATTTTGCCGGATCGCGGCCAAATTCTCATTAACGGCGCGCCCAACACTTCACCGGCCGTGCTGGATCGTGTCGGCTATTTGCCGGAAGAACGCGGGGTTTATCGCAAAATGAAAGTCCGGGAAGCCCTCGAATTTTTTGCCGAATTAAAAGGTTTAAAAAAAAATCTCCATAAAAAGAAAATCGATGCCTGGGTGGAGCGCTTCGGCATGGCCGAGGTGCAGGCCAAGAAAATGGAAGAACTTTCCAAGGGCAATCAGCAAAAAATTCAATTTCTCACCACGGTGATCCATGAACCGGCGTTGATCATTTTGGACGAGCCGTTCATGGGGCTGGATCCCGTCAATGCAGAATTGATCAAAGACGTGATTCTCGAACAAAAACAGCGCGGCACAGCGATTGTGTTTTCGACGCATCTGATGGAATCGGCGGAAAAACTTTGCGACGCCATTTGCTTGATCAATAAAGGCCGCAAAGTTTTAGACGGCGAGGTGAAGGACATCAAGCGCGGATTTGGCCGCAACAATGTACTTCTGGCCTATGACGGCAAATCCGATTTTCTCAAAAACAACGGTATTATTGAAAACTACAATGACTCCGGCAATTATGTCGAAATCAAGCTGCGGCCGGGCGCGAGCCCCCAGGCATTGCTGGCGGCCGCGATGCAGCAAGCGGAAATTTCTCGCTTTGAAATCGCCGAACCGTCACTGCATGAAATCTTTTTGGCGACGGTGAAAGAGGCATAGCGCAGAGTGCATGGCGCTCCGTCTGGGCTATGCGCCAGGCGCTTGGCGCGATGCTAAAACTGAGGAATGATTATGCACAAAATGTGGACGGTGGCACGGCGGGAATTTCTGTCGCGCCTAAAAACCAAGGGTTTTATTATCGGCACGGTGCTCGCGCCGGTTTTTCTGATCGGGATGACGGTGTTGCCGGAATTTTTTATGTTTCTGAAATCAGACCAGCCGAAACAGTTTGCCGTCATCGATCAGACCGGCGCCATTTTCGATTCGTTAGTCGTCGCTTTGGATGATCGGAATGCGACAGGCCAGCGCGTCTACAATTTAACGGAACATCAGGCGAGCGCGGCAACGCTGCCCGATTTGGAAAAAACTTTGACGGCGCAAATCAATAACGGCGAGTTAGACGGTTACTTCGTCATTCCCGCCGACATTTTAACCGCCGGCAAAGCGGAATATCGCGCCAAAAGCGTCACGAATTTTGTTGAAAATAATCGCCTCGAAAACGCGCTCAGCCGCACCGTTCGGGCCTGGCGCATTCAGCAGAGCGGCTTGAATGCTGAGCAAGTTCGGCTATTGGTTCGCCGTGTCGGCCTGCGGCCGATTCGCATTCTCGCGAGCGGCCAGGAAGAGGAAGACCAGGGCCGCACCGAAGGCTTGGTGCGGATTATGGTGATGTTTATTTATGCGGCCATGCTGGTTTATGGCCAAATCGTCATGCGCAGCGTGATCGAAGAGAAAAGCTCACGCGTCATCGAATCCATCATCGCTTCGCTCAAACCGTTTCAGTTGATGACTGGAAAAATTCTCGGGGTCGGCGCGCTCGGCCTTCCCCACTAGTCACTGTGGGCGGCAACCATGGGCGTGCGGGCGCGCTATGGCGGTCAGGTGCCCCCTCTGTGCGCGCGCGGCGC
>CAYUVM010000620.1:0-3257 GCA_964447935.1 uncultured Cytophagia bacterium
GTGATTTGGGGCAATCGGGTAGGCGAAAAAAAATTTCACCCGCGACTTACTGTTGTTAACGATTTGCCACGCACCGTCATGGCTGGCGATCGTGCGCTGACTGAGCAAAATATTAGTGAATTGAGTTTGCCAACTGAACTCGTTAACCAGCCAATTTATCTCACGCACTTTGTCGCCGGTTATGCTTTATATGATCAAAATGATCATGCTGCGGCATTAATACATTTTAAACTGGCACTCACGCGACCAGCAAGTAACACGATTGAATTGAATGATATTAGGTTCTACGCTGGAGTTAGTCATTGGAGTTTGGCACAGGGCCAAAAGGAAATGGCGTCACAACTGCAACAAGCGATCGCTTATTACGATACTGTACTTAGTTTTTATATTGAAAAAAATTTTCCAGTACAGTGGGCTAATACGCAGAATAGTTTAGGTAATGCATTTGCTCAATTACCCGTGGGTAGCCACGCTCAAAATTTACAAAAAGCTATATCAAGCTATGAAAATACGCTTCGTGTATATACTGAAATGACTTTTCCTGTTGAATGGGCAACCTCGTTGCATAATTTGGGTACAGCATATTTGGATTTTCCAATTGGTGATCGGGGTGAGAATCTGCAAAAAGCTATTTCATCCTTTACTACATCGCTAAAAGTACGAACCGAAAAAGATTTTCCACTAGACTGGGCCATGACTCAGAATAATTTGGGCGTAGCATATATGAACCTGCCTGTCGGAAATCGGACGAAGAACCTTGAGAAGGCAATAGTCGCTATTAATGCTGCTTTGCGTGTTCGCACTGAAAAAGATTATCCTATACAGTGGGCTCTTTCTCGAATCAATTTAGGCAATGCTTATTTTGATTTATCATTTGTGAATCGTGATGAGAACTTGAAAAGGGCTATTATCGCTTATGGAGCGGCATTGCGTTTTCTTACCGAAAAGGATCATCCTGTAAATTGGGCGCTCGCTCAGAATAATTTGGGGAATGTCTACTTAGCTTTAAACACCGGAAATCGTAGCGAAAACTTGCAAAAAGCCATTACAGCTTATAATGCATCATTACGTATTCGAACCGAAACGGACTTTCCATCTGACTGGGCGATGACTCAAAATAATTTGGGCCTTGTATATAAAAACCTACCTGATGGTAAGCGAAGCGTGAATCTGCAAAAGGCCGTTACCTATTTTGAGAATGCTCTGAGAATTTGGACAGCCGAAGCTTTTCCATATGATCATCAGAAAGCGACAAACAATCTCAGAAATACACGGAAACAAATAGAAAACCTAACGAAGATCCAATCAAAAAGCAGGTGAGTATTCAGCATTTAAGGAGAGAGAAGCAATGAAACATTTATTAAAGATTTTTTCCGGAATCATTATAATCGTTTTAATGGCATCCCTCGCCTTCACCGACGAAGGCATGTATCCGTTGTCGGAAATTCACAAACTGAATTTGAAAGCTAAGGGCTTTAAAATTGCGCCGAAAGATTTGTACAATCCGCAGGGCGTGAGTTTGGTGGATGCGATTGTGCAAGTGGGCGGCTGCACCGGTTCGTTTGTGTCGAGCGACGGGTTGATTTTAACGAATCATCACTGCGCGTTTGGCGCGGTGCAGGCGGCGAGCACGGCGGAGCGGGATTATCTCAACAACGGTTTTCTCGCGAAGAGCCGCAGCGAAGAAATTCCAGCGAAAGGTTACTCCTGCCGGATTACGGAATCATATCGCGATGTTTCCAGCGAAGTGCTCAGTGCGGCGAAAGAGGGAATGAGCTTCGCCGAGCGCGCCAAAGCATTCGAGCAGAAAATCAAAGAAATCGTCGCCGCCGAAGAGGCAAAGACGCCGGGTATTCGCGCCGAGGTAGCGGAAATGTTTGCGGGCAAAAGTTATGTGCTGTTCATTTATCGCAACATCAAAGACGTGCGCCTCGTGTATGTGCCGCCGCGTAGCATCGGCGAGTTTGGCGGCGAGACCGACAACTGGGTGTGGCCACGACACACCGGTGATTTCTCGTTCATGCGCGCGTATGTTGCGAAGGACGGCGCGATGGCGGATTATGCGCCGGAGAATGTTCCGTACAAGCCGAAGCGCAGCTTGAAAGTGGCGCCGCAGGGCGTGAGCGAGAATGATTTCGTTTTTATTCTCGGCTATCCCGGCCGCACGTTCCGGCATCAACCCGCCGCGTTTTATGAATATCACCAAAAATATTTTCTGCCGTTTAATGCCGATTGGTTCTCGTGGCAGATCGACATGATGGAAGCCGCCGGCAAAGACAATTCCGAAGTCGCGATTCGGCTGAGCAGCCGCATCAAAGGTTTGGCCAACCGCATGAAAAATTATCGCGGCAAGCTGCAAGGATTTCATCGCCTCGATTTGCTCGCCAAGAAACAGCAGGAAGAACGCGAGCTGCAAGCGTTCATTGATGCTGAGGCAAAACGCAAAGCGCAATATGAAACAGTTTTGCCGGAAATCGGCAAAACTTACAGCGAGATCATGACGGACGCGAATCGCAATCAAATTCTCGGACAAATCGGCGGCAGCTCGGTTTTGCTGAGTGCCGGATACACCGCGTTCAAATTATCAACGCAATTGCAAAAAGAAGATTTGCAGCGCGAACCGGCGTACATGAATCGCAATTTGCCGGCAATAAAAGATCGCATGGAACTGGCGTATGCCGACCGCAATGATGGGATTGACCGGCTGTTTATGAAAGAGATTTTGAAGAAGGCGAGCCAATTGCCAGAAGGCCAAAAGATTGCGGCAGTGGAAACGATTATTAAAAACTCAACGAACGGCTCGGCGGCGACGGCTATTGACAAATTTGTCGATGAGTCTCATGCCAATTCGAAGTTGCGTGATGTCGAATTTTTTAAATCGTTGCTAGCGATGAAGCCGGAAGAAATTCGCGCCTTGCAAGACCCGTTCATCGAATTTGCTGCGGCGCTGGAAACTGAATTGGAAAAGTATCGTGAGGCCGACCGTGCCCGGCAAGGCGCGCTGGCGAAACTCTTTGCGCAGTTGATCGAAGTGAAGCAGCAATGGAAACAAACTGATTTCATCCCGGACGCGAATAGCACGCTGCGATTGACCTTCGGGCATATTCGCGGTTACAAGCCGAATGACGCTGTGGCGTTCTCGCCGATCACGACGCTGGCCGGCGTTTATCAAAAGAACCTGACCGGCAACGAAGATTTTCATGCGCCCGCGAAACTGCTCGATTTGTGGCGCGCGAAAGATTTTGGCCAATTCAAAA
>CAYUVM010000621.1:0-3250 GCA_964447935.1 uncultured Cytophagia bacterium
GTGAGCGCCGAGACCAAATTGGTGAAACCGAAATTCATCTCCGGCTTTTCTCCTTCCGGGGTCGGATAGGTAAGCTGATTTTCGTGCAAAAACAGGATAGCCGGGCAGGTGAAACGCACGAGGGCTTTGAGATCAGCGAGGTTAATGAGATCGGTGGCGACGATCAAATCGCATTGGCGCAAGGCGGCGCCGTAGACTTCCGCAATATACAAGGCGGCGCTGCGCAGGCGCCATTTCCAAAAGCGCGACGGCAGCGTAATCGGCGTGATCTGGTGGCGGCTGTATTTGCGCAGGCCGTCGAGAAAACTTTTGTGCGAGCCGCCGTAAAAAGATTCGACAAACATGATATTCACAATTGCATCTCCTTTCACCATCCGGAATCGGTTTGGGATTCGGAGCATTCGACGCTTCCGGATAAAAATTTTTATTTTTTAACCTGACTCCAACTTTATCGCATTGGAAAGTGAATCCGACGCGGATGTGAATAGATCACGGCGGTATCGCCGCGCAAGAAACCGACCAGCGTCATGCCGCTCTCCTCGGCAAGCTCGACCGCGAGCGCGGAGGCGGCGCTGATTCCCGCCATCAACGCAATGCCGCCCAGCCAAGCCTTCTGCACCAATTCGAAGCTTAAACGGCCGCTCACCATTAAACCGAAGTTTGCCAGTTGCAACGCTTCCCGTTGCATCGCCCAACCGAGGATTTTATCGACGGCATTATGCCGGCCAACATCTTCACGCAACGCGACAATATCACCCGCTAGCGAAAATAAAGCCGCGGCGTGCAAACCGCCGGTCGTTGAAAATGTCGTTTGGTGCGGGCGCAGCTTTTCAGGCAAATCTTGCAAAAGGTGAAAAGGAATTTTCCAGGTGGTTTGCAGAATCGGCGCTTCGACCCGCACCCGATCGATGGAAGCGCGGCCGCAAATGCCGCAACTCGAGCTGGCAAAAATATGCCGTTGCCACCCGGCAATTTCAGCCGGGGTTATTGCGGGCCATTGACAATTGACCACATTGGGAATTTCGAGACCTAATTCATCGCGGGCGTGATCGATTTCAAGTTGCTCCCCAAGGTTTGCCGTTGGCCCCAATTTTCCATGAGTCATTTTTGTGGAAATGCCGGGGCTGTTTGTGCTTTGCTTTTGAAAAATGCCCTCGGTGAGCAGAAAACCACGCGCGAGATCAAAATCGTGGCCCGGGGTGCGCATCACCACCGCCAGCGGAATGTTATTGAGACGAATCTCCAGCGGCTCTTCAACGACCAGCGCATCGCGAATTTCTTCATAACCCTGGCCATTGGCGCGCTGCACTACAAAATGCTTGACTTCCTCATTCATGCTGTTTAATGCTCCGCTTCCTCCATCAAATAAAGCGGAAAATACAAGATTGTCAAGCGATATTATAAATGAAAAATTCCGCGTGCTGAAGAGAATCAACTTCTTTCTTTATAAACAAAACGCTGGAGAATATTTTGGGTATTGTCGTCCGTCCAATCGCCGGCGGAGGGCGAAAGCCCTTCCTCAGGTGGTTCGTCCCGGGTCACGAGGGCGCTGCCCAGCAGCGTTTGTGCGGCCTGCAAAACTTGTTGCACGCTGACAGATTCACAACTGTTATTTTCGCCGCGCAGTGCAATAAATTTCTGTCCAATGGGCTTCCACTCGAGCGGGTCGGTCGGGCCAAAAATCGCAACGAGCGGCGTGCCCACGGCCGCGGCAAGGTGCATCACGCCGGTATCATTGCAAATAAAAACGTGACTCTGCGCAAGAATCGCGGCGAGCTGGCGCAGCGATAGTCCGTGCACGACAATCGGATCGAACGCCAATTGCCGGCATAAGTTAATGCCGAGCACGTTTTCCTGCGGGCCCCATGTCAGGATAATGCGGACATTGAATTGACGATGCAAGAGATTGGCCAACTCGGCAAATTTCTCCACCGGCCAACGGTTATGAATTTTTCCGGCTCCGGGATGCATAACAATCACCACCGCCTCTTCGGCAATGCCTTGTCGACGCAGAAATTGATGCGCAAAATCTTTTTCCGCCGCGGTCAGCGTCATCACCTCGCTATTGTCTTCCGTGGTGATGCCCAGATGGCGCACAATATCGAGGTTGCGTTCGCTCTGCGATTTGATTGGCGAAAAATAGCGTGCCACGAGATTATAAAAAAAATTGCGTTTGCAGCCGGGAAAAACGCGATGCTCGCTGCCGAGAATGTAACGCGCGCCGGAAAAATACGCCAACAGATCGCTCGTCAGCGAATGCGACACCGTGTTGAGGACAATGGTTAAATCCCAGCCGCGCCGCAGGCCACGGAGCAAGCGCCAAATTCTTGCGGGTGTCCACCACAACAGTTTTTCCGGGATCACCAAAACGTCGTTGAGGTATTGATTGTGCTGCGCCAATTCCGCGGTGTACGTGCGCGCGATGACGGCGACGTGGGCCTGGGGAAAAAACTGGCGCAGGGCGCGAAAAACGGGCGTCGACAGGAGAAAATCACCAAGCTGGTCATGTTGGCGAATCACCAAAATGCGGCGAATTTCATACAGGTTGATGAAATTCGGAGCCACAATGCCACGATCAAGCCATTTTTCAAAAAACCGCAAGCCCTTTCTTTTGAAAGCTTGCTCAAGACGATTCCATAATTTCAAGACGGCGGTCTCCGGTGTAATACTGCGCGCTGAAAAAAATTTTCCAATTCTGCAATCATGCGCTGCTGCGTAAACTTCTCCAGCACCCGTTGGCGCGCGGCGCGACCAAATTTTTCTCGCAACGCGGCATCACGCAACAACTGGATGACGCGATCAGCCAACGCTTCGACATCTCCCGGCGGCACCACGAAACCGGTTTGGCCATTAACGATAATTTCCGGCATGCTGCTCGTATCGGTGCTGATCGCCGGTTTCCCGGCGGCCATCGCTTCGATGAGCACGATGCCGAAACCTTCCCAATAGGAGGGCAACAGCAAAATATCGAGGGCTTGCATCACGCCCGCGATATCATCCAAAAAGCCGGGAATTAAAACGGCTTCCCCCCAACGCTGTTTGTCGATTTCGTCGACGATCAACTCCCGCAAGGGCCCGTGGCCGACGAACACGAGACGGGTTTGCGGCCATTCGCGTTTAATGCGTTGAAACGCGGCGAGGAGAACCCGAATGCCTTTGCGCTCGTCGAGTTGACCAACGAATCCTAGAACCAATTCTTCCGGTTTGACCCGCCATTCCGTACGAAAATCACGCGGGATTGGTTGAATAA
>CAYUVM010000622.1:0-3247 GCA_964447935.1 uncultured Cytophagia bacterium
CGATGCGAGCCGGCGGCAATGCCAAGCCCACCGAGCGGGCGCGGGCAATCGCTCAAGGGAAACCACACGGTGTAAACGCGGCGCGTGCCCTGAATGAAAACGTAATCCTGGTGCGGCGGTGTTGTCATTTTTAAACTGCCGGGTAACGTAATGCGCGAGATATTGCGCGGGTGCGGAAAGATGTTTCCGCCCAAAACCGCGGCGAGGGTGTTGACAATTTTCGGATGATGCGGTAGCGCATGAAAATCTTCCAATAATTGAATGTCGCGATAAACCGGCGTGAACTCAAAATAGCCGGAATACGCATCGCTGCGGCCGCGACCTTCCATTAGATTGCCGCCATTCAGCAACCAGCCGTGTTTTTGGCAAATCTCCAAAAATTGCCGCCGCACGTTCAGCAGCGTTTCGGGTTCCAACAAATTCCGCAAAAAAAGATAGCCGTCCGCTTCGAGACGTTGGCGCAAAATTTCGGGTTGATGGAGGATATTTTGAGATTCGATGAGAGGGTGTTCGGCCATTCTATTTGCTCCTGATACAGTGTTTTTACGGTTTGCCAAAATAAAAGAAAATGATTGCTTTGCCGTTACGTTTTAATGCTCACCACCGGCAGATCATCGTTCACGTTAATTTCCACTTCATACTTTTTTTGATTGTGCTCAATCAGCGCTTTCCACCGCGAACCGCTGGTGACGATCACGCGTTTGCCAAAAGCTTTGCCGGTTTCCTGCGCCGTGCAAACAGTGAGCAGCAGATGTTCGGTCGCCGCTTTCGATTCGGCTTCGATATAAGGATAAACGCCGATGTCTTGCGGCACGTTGTGCAGGCCGGTGCGCAATGCAATTTCACTGTTCGCATAAACAGAACCGGCGAGACTCGCTAGCGGGCGCTCAATGCGAAACGCGCTCTTTTCCAGCTTCGCCAAGCCTTTGCCGTCTTCATTGTAAATTTGATAACGCAGTTGCACTTTTGCCGAGGTGGATTTCAAGCGCACGCGATCAAATAGGAGCAGAATATTCGGCTTGACAAAAATTATCGAACGCCGTACCAACTCAACGTCGGGATTCACGAGGTGGTATGCCTCTGTGGCGTCGCTGGTGACGACGAGATGCTGCGGCGTGGGCTGGTAATCAATAATTTTCGCTTCCGCCCATGAGGCATTCGTGCCTTCGTGGCCATCGTGATATTGATGGCCTTTGCCGTCGATGAGAACGGCGGTGTGCGCTTCGGTTAATCGCAAAACCCAATGCGGTTGGTTGTACGGGTAAGCGGCTTTGAACGGATCGTGCAACAACCTTTCACCATAGGCTTTGAACACAACGCTGTTGCGATCCGCATGTTCGTGATTGGCCGGGGTGCCACTACGCAAAGCTACAACGCTGCTGCGCTCATCCCAACCGGTACGCGACACCACCCAATCGTTGGCAAAGCGCACGTCGTACAAATCCGGCCCTGGGGTCTGCGGTGCAACGGTCGGATCGTACCAAACAACGGCAAAATGGCTTTTCACTTCGCCAACCGAGGAGATGACATATTGCGCAATCGGATCGCGATGCATTCGCGCCACCCACGCCGAAACCGAAATATCGCCCATGACGCTGGCATCACCGAAATTGACGGCGTCGCCCGGTTTGCCAACCGTGGGCATGGACATTTGCAGCGCATAGCGCACGGTGCCGGAATTGTTGATCATCTTGCGCTCGTCGATACCGAGCTTGCGATACAACACTTCGAGCATCAGTGCGAGGTGCAACGCGGTATAGCCCCAATAGCTGATGCCCTCTTCGTAACTGCCGTCGGAACCAAACATCGGGGCAAAAGCGCGGGCGCTTTGCAGCGCGAGATCGACCCAGCGCGGTGCTTGCGGATGTTTGCCGTGCAACATGCAACCGGCGAGGCCGAGTCCGGCAATCGGAATGACTTTGAGATTGGTGGAATTGAGAATGAACGGCCAGCGGCTAAGGTCGACACTGAAGGGATGGTCGCTCTCCGAATCGAAGCTCCAGCCGCGCACGCGATCGGGATGGCGCATGCCGTACAACGTGCGATAGCAAGCTGGCGCGCCTTTTTCAGCGATTTGCTTTTCCATCTCTTTAATAGTCTCGGCGCTCAAAACATCGCTGAGCCATTCGCGCGCAAAGCACATCGCAATGGTTGTCTCCGGCGCGCGTTGCAAGCCAATGGTCTGCTCGCCGCCCTCGAGAAAATAATCCCACTTTTTGTATTGCAACAGGCGCTCGATGGCAAGCTTGGCCACTTCCAAGTGCCGTTCGTCTTTGGAAAGCAGGTAGACAAACGAAGTGCGCTCGAGAATGATTCTGGCATCACGAAAATGATAGACGTGATTCAGCAGATTCAATTCTCGCAGGAATTTTTTGTCTTTCTCCAGATCGGCATCTTTGAGTGAGTTCCAATACGGCACAAAGCGGGGAAGCTTGATGGTTTCTTGCAGACGGGGCAAATCTTCGGCGTCAAACAGCAGGCCGCGTTCAGCTCGGGGTGACGAGGCTTTCGCCTCCAACAGCGACCACGGACTGACCGCAAGGCTTGCCGCCGTCAACGTGGTCTGTTGCAAAAATTCTCGACGGGTAGTTTTCATGGCGGAAAAAGATATATAAATGTTATGGGAAAGTCAAGTCGCAAATGACAAATAAATTATTGCCTTGACTGGGAGAGGTTGATCGCCTATATTTTGAACAACTGCTTTACAAAAATGTAGCGAACGATGGAAATGGCTACCATTCAATCTGGTCTCATGTCCAGTAGTAATTTAGCGCGACGCCCAACGGTAGGGAGAAGACATTTTCAATTTCAAACGACTCATGAAAACTCGACTTACTTTCATTTATTACGCCGCGGCCTGCTGTTTATTACCTACTTTTATTCTTGCCCAACAACCTGACGCGCCTCAATCCGCTTTTATTTCCATCACACCGTCACAGGCGGGTTTGTCAATTTTCGTGGATGGTAAAAACATTGGCTTGACGCCATTGCAATATTGGCCGCTGCCACCGGGCAAACATGAGCTTGCCGTCAAAAGCACGCGCGCGGAGAGCTGGTTGGATTTTGATTGGACCGAAACGTGTTCACTCAGCACCGGAGACACGATAGCTTTTGTTCCGCGCTTTCAACGCGGTTATTCGATTAACTCGACGCCGTTTGGCGCCGGAGTTTATATCGACAATTTGTTGCAAGGAACGACGCCGCTAATCTTGCGGTTGTGGGAGGGCAATGTTGCCAGCGTAGAAAT
>CAYUVM010000623.1:0-3246 GCA_964447935.1 uncultured Cytophagia bacterium
GCTATCTCGACGGAATGATCGAGATCATTCATGCCCACGATGGGATGATTGACAAATTTATTGGCGATAACGTGATGGCCTTTTGGGGCTTCGCGCAATCGGCTTCTTCCATCGCCGCGCAGTCGTCGTTTGATCTCCCGCAAAATTGCGCCGGCAAAATTCCGGGCAGCTCAAACGGCCATCTCCCGCTGAGAGAAATTAACTCCGTGAGTCGAGCCCTGGATTGCGCCATCGCGATGTGGAAAGCCGCGCACAATTATTCTTTCCGCGGCCGCCAAATTCAAATCGGCATTGGGCTAAATTATGGCACCGTCTTTTGCGGCAACGTCGGCAATGATCGCAAACGGCAATTCACCGTGTTAGGGCATCCGGTGAATTTAGCCTCGCGTTTTGAATCGTTAACGAAAGATCTCGGCGTTCCCATCGTCGTCGGTGAGAAATTTTACGACCAACTTCCGTTGACGCGACGCGGTGAATTTCAAGAGTTTCATAACGTGCAGGTGCGGGGGATCGAGCCGATTACCTGCTACGGATACCAAAAGGAAAAAATAAAGAGCTAAATGATACCAAGACCAACCCGCTGGCGGGCGCTTACACATCAAATTCTGCGCATTGAAAACCGTTTACAAAAAATGCACAAACTCAGCCGGCGGTATTCCACCATCCGGCTGTTGATTTTCTTGAGCACGGTGGGACTCTGCATTATCGCGGCTTATTTCCTGCCGGCGCTTTTCTTCTGGATCGCCATCGGGTTGGGCGTGACCCTATTCAACATTGTTGCCTACTATCATCGTCGTTTGGAGCGCAGCGCGAAACGGCATCGCATTTGGCTGCGACTTAAATTAACCCAATTGGCGCGGATGCAGTTGGATTGGTCCGCCATTCCGGTGCCGACGGAACAACCGCCGGAGCGCGACCACCCTTTTGAAACCGATCTAAATCTCACCGGCGTCAAGTCATTGCATCATCTGCTCGATCTCGCCATCACGGTTGAAGGCAGTGGGCGTTTAAAAAAATGGCTATTGACAACCGTGCCCCAACGCTCCGCGATTCAGCAACGCCAAGCGCGTGTTCATGAGATCACGCCGCTGTCAAGATTTCGCGATAAACTTCGGCTCAGCTTCATGGAGGTGACCAATGAACCGTTGGAAGGGAAAAAATTATTAACTTGGTTGGCACAAAAAAACCTTCGCTCCCCGGCATGGCTTCTACCGCTCTTTAGCGTTTTCGCTCTGTTAAATCCTGCCCTTTTTGTTTTAAATCATTTGCAATTCATTCCACAATACTGGCCGTTCACATTTTTTGCTTACGCCGCTTTATATTTGCTGTATGCGGAAAATATTGCTTCGATTTTTAACGAAGCCATTTTTCTGGAAGATGAATTGGCGAAACTCAAAGCCTTGTTGCTGTATTTGGAAACTTATCCGTATGGCCAGAACAGAAATTTAGCCGAACTTTGCCACCTCTTCACCGACCCGACTAAACGGCCGTCGGCGCAATTGAAACAAGTTCGCGCCGTCGTCACCGCAATCGGTCTGCGGATGAATCCCTTAATGCGAGTTTTGCTAAATGCCATTTTACCGTGGGATTGGTACTGCGCTTATTTTTTAGATAAACAAAAAGACAAACTTGCCGCCGTGTTGCCCAACTGGTTGGAGGTTTGCTTCGAGTTAGAAGCGCTCAACTCACTGGCGAACTTTTCTTATCTTAATCCGCAGTACACGTTTCCCGAAATAGTTGCAGACCGCCAGCGGCTGCAAGCGCAACAGCTCGGGCATCCACTCATTCCAGCCGAGCATCGCGTCGTCAATGACTTTGCGTTGCAAAACCTTGGCGAATTGGCAATGGTTACCGGTTCGAATATGTCCGGCAAAAGCACATTCCTTCGCACGCTGGGCATCAATCTCAGCCTGGCTTATGCCGGTGGGCCAGTTTGCGCGAACCATTTACAAATTCCTTTGCTACGCTTATTCACCAGCCTCAATATCAACGACTCATTGAGCGATGGTTTTTCATTTTTTTATGCGGAAGTGCGAAGATTGAAGGCTTTATTGGAGGCATTACAAAATACGCAGGCGCCGCCCCTGTTTTTTTTAATTGATGAGATTTTCAAAGGCACAAACAATCGCGAACGCCTGATCGGCAGCCGGGCTTATGTTCGCGCGCTGGTGGGACAAAACGGTTTTGGGATGATTTCAACGCACGACTTGGAATTGACCACGCTGGCAGAGAGCTTCCCCCAAATTCACAACTATCATTTTCGCGAAGAGGTCGTCGACGGCAAAATGCATTTCGATTACAAGCTTCATGTAGGCCCGTGCCCAACCACGAATGCACTGAAGATTATGGAACTCGCGGGGTTGCCGGTGGAAACGTCGTTCAGTCACTAACTTATGATTCGTTTTATTCGTTTCCCAGATCCGCATAAGAACCCGACAGCAAATCTGCCGACGCAAGACTAAATGTCTGCAGCCAAAATCGAGCTTCCTGTTCTGCGAATTGTGAGGATTCCCCCTCGCGAACAATTACTTCAATCTCCAGAAAATCGCCGAGGCCATCGACAGCATCAAGATGCAAGCGAATCAGATCGGGCCCGGCGTGGCCGGCGTATTCGCCAAATTGTCGTGGCAGTAAATAAAGCTCGCGTGTTTTTTTGACAACTGTGCGAATGCCATATGCCGCACCGAGCGCAGCGCACAAAGCCGCCGGCGAGGTGACGGGCACAATCAGATAATCGCTGCGTTTCACCTCGGCACGGTCGGGCCGTTGGTAAAAAATCAATTGCGCGGTTTCGGCGTTGATCTCGCGCAATTTCAAACGGCCGTTCGGCGTGTGAAAATACGTATCGCTCTGCCGCAGCTTAGCCGCAGCCACCAGACGGCGCTGCGTCAGAATGCCGTGAATTTTTTCAAAACTCTGAACCCGCGCCTTGAATTCAATATTCGTCATTTTGACGCAGGCTGGATCAAACTATTAAGCTCATCCAGCACCTCGCGCACGCGACGCAAATCTTTCAATCGCCCTTTCTCCGGCTTGACCTTTAAATCGGCGACGAGTTTATGCATTTCTTCGAGCAGCTTTTCCTGCTTATGTGCCGATTTCGAATCGTTTTCGACGCTCGGCAAATCGCGCACCGCTTCGCCTAAAGCGACGATCTCAGCTTCGGCGCGAACCACGAAAGCGTTGGTAATTTCTCGCAGCAGCGTACGTAGATTTTCAATACCGTCTTTGACTTCAGTTCGGGGT
>CAYUVM010000624.1:0-3234 GCA_964447935.1 uncultured Cytophagia bacterium
AACAACGCAAACGATTCGATCAAAATCGTTTGCCAATTTATTATTTTGTTGCCTGCGATTGCGCGCGTAGGATTTTTTTATCAATTTTACCAATGGCAGTTTTCGGCAGCGCTTCCAAAAACATGACGGTTTGCGGTAGTTTATATTTCGCCAGCCGTTGCCGCATAAAATCCAGCAACTCCGCCTCAGTCAAGGTTTGGCCGGGTTCGACCACAACAAAGGCTTGGCCAACTTCGCCCCATTTCGCATGCGGAACGCCGATGAGCGCGGCTTCCGCAACCGCAGGATGTGCATACAAAACATTTTCGACTTCCGCCGGATAAACATTCTCGCCGCCGCTGATGAACATCTCTTTGCTGCGGCCCGCGATGTAGAAATAGCCTTCAGCATCTTGCCGCGCCATGTCGCCGGTATGCAGCCAACCAGCGCGGATCGTTTCGGCCGTGGCCGGCGGATCATTCCAATAGCCGCTGGTCACATGCGGCCCGCGAATCAACAACTCGCCGACTTCATCGGTGGCGCACGGGCTGCCATCATCTTGGACGATCTTCATGTCGATGTGAAAAATTGGGAAACCGACCGACCCGATTTTTCGGCGCACCTCTTGGGGCGGCAGCCAAAAATTATTTCCCGCCGCCTCGGTCAAACCGTAGCCCATTTTAAAATCAACGCCTTTCTCCCAAAATTTTTCCATTACCGGCAATGGACACGGCGCGCCGCCACTGATCACCAACTTCAGTTTGGAAAAATCCAGCGCCGTCCATTTTTTGTGCTGCTGCATCATCACGTACATCGTGGGCACGCCGACGAAGTGTGTGAGGCCGCCGTTGGCGATAAGGTCGAACGTCTGCTCCAAATCAAAATTTCGGCACAAAATCGTCTTGCCGCCAACGTGCACCAGCGGCAGCATAAAAATATTCGGCCCGCCAATGTGGAACAGCGGCAGTTGCAGCGCCGCAACGTCCTCCGCCGTGAGGCCCCAACTCATCACCGTGTTAATGCTGTTCCACGCCATGTTGCCGTGCGTCATGATGGCGCCCTTGGGCAAGCCGGTGGTGCCACCGGTGTAAAAAATCGCCCAGGGATCATCCATGCTTAAATCGGGACGATCGGTCAAAGTTGCGCGACAAGATTCGCGTTCGGCAAAGACTTTGTCATCCGGTTGCGCGGTTTCACCGATGGCAACAAAATGCTGCACCGTTGCAAGGGTAGGCCGCAACTCATTCACTTGCTCTTTCCACTCGGAAGAATAAATAAGCACTCGCGGCGACGCCCTTTCCATAATGCCTTTCAATTCAAACACCGTCAATCGCCAATTCAAATTGTGCACTATCGCGCCGATTTTTCCGCAAGCGAACAAGAGATCGAGATATTCGACACAATTGCACGCATACACCGAAACGCGCTCGCCTTTTTGCACGCCAAGTTCCCTTAAAAAATTCGCCGTGCGATTCGCCTGCGTATTCCACGCGGCAAAAGTAAACTCTTTTCTGCTCGCGAGATCGTGCAAGCCGATACGCTCCGGCGTCAATTTCGCGCGCTTATCCAGCCAATCGGTAACGTAAAAAGATTTTTGTGGTTCTATCATACAGGCTTTGCTATAACCCGATTAAAAGCTTTGCACGCGGATCACACGGATGACGCCGATTTTCACAGATTTTTTCTCTTGAATTTTTAATCCGCGTAAATCCGTGCCATCAGTGTCATCTGTGTTCAAATGTTTTTTACGTTTTATCAATTACGGTTTACTTTTCCCCCACTTCACACACGCCGCACCCCAGACATAACCGATACCAGCGCCGACCATCATCATCAAATCACCGGCTTTGAGGCGGCCTTGCTTTTCGCCTTCAATCATCGCGATAATGCTGTCTTGTTCGCCGATGTGACCGTAGTCGGAAAGATAAACGGCTTGCTCCTCGCGCAATCCCAATCGCGCCAGCATATCGCGATGGGCGGAGGGCTTGACGAGAATCATATTGAGGAAATCGATATCGGCGCGGGTGAGCGCCTGACCATCGGGGCGCTTATCGCTCTGGCGCAACGCGGCATCAATGCATCGCATCCAATTTTCCATCGAAACCTCATTCAGACGACTCTTCATCGCTTCCGGTTCGACCAAATCAAAATAAAACAGATTCTGAGCTACCGCTTCATCCGTCGGATGTTGCACCGTGCCACTGGCCGGAACAATCACGTGTTTGCTCATCGATCCGTCAATCATCAGATGGCTGCCCAGCACGTGGTTCGCCGGCCAATCTTTGCGCAGTAGCATGGCCGCGGCCCCCGCGCCAATATTAAACATGAATGAGGTGCGGGGATTCTTGAAATTGATCAAATGTCCGACAGAATAGCCACCGGCAATGAGCACAGTTTTAACGTCCGGATTGGCGCGCATCATGTCTTTGGCGGTCCGCATGGCCGCGATAGTAGTGCAGCAGCGCATGTGCAGATCCATCGCCCATGCGTTGGTCGCGCCAATTTCGTGCGCCAAATGAATGCCGGCCGTCCAAAGCAAATATTCTTTCCACTCCTCCGTCGTGCACAACACCACATCGATTTCTTCCGGCTTGAGATCGCATTTCGCCAAACAATCCTGCGCCGCCCAAATCGCCATTTGATTGGGATGTTCCTCCGGCCCGGCCACATACTTTTGCTTGAGGCCCAGTTTCTCGCGCACCACCCATTCCGGCATGCCGCTTTGCGCCGCAATTTCGGCAGCCGTCAAAATCTTTTTGGGCAAATACATCCCGGTGCTGACAATGCCGACTGGGGCTTGATTATTCATAAGCGTCTCAAGCTTCGCTAATACTTTGTTTTCTCAATTCGTTTTTTAAAATTTTTCCCGCACCGGAAAGCGGCAGCGTTTCTCTGAACACTATTGACTTCGGTATTTTGTAGCTCGCCAAATGTTCGCGCAAAAAATTTAGCAGCACCGGTTCATCAATCTTCTGCCCGGTTTTCAACACCACAAACGCGTGCCCGACTTCACCCCATTTCTCGTCTTTCGCACCGATCACCGCACACATCGACACGGCGGGATGCCGGTAAAGCGTTGCTTCAATTTCTGCGGGATAAACATTTTCGCCGCCGCTGATAAACATGTCTTTCAAGCGATCGACGATGAAGAAATAACCTTCTTCGTCAACATACGCCAGATCGCCGGTGTGCAAATAGTTTTCCGCAACAAAGGCTGCCCGCGTCCCTTCCGGATCGCCAAAAAAGCCTGTGGTG